>CAJYRH010000430.1 GCA_913776795.1 uncultured Pseudorhodoferax sp.
TCCTTGGGCGGCAGGTCGTTGACGCGCTTGTCGCCGATGCGGATCTCGCCGCCGTTGATCTGCTCCAGCCCCGCGACCATGCGCAGCAGCGTGGACTTGCCGCAGCCCGAGGGCCCGACCAGGACGGTGAAGGAACCGTCCTGGATGTCGATGTCCACCCCGTGCAGGATGGGTACATCGCCGAAGTTCTTCTTCACACCCTGGATCGTGACGCTGGCCATGCGCTCGTTCGTTGTTGGTTGCAGGACGGGCGCCCGCAAGCGCCCCGAAGCCCGCGCAGTATCGACACGGCATCCGGGCTTGGCATCAGGGAAATCCGGTAGGCGAAAACCCGGCAATTTGTATGATGACCCGATTAAAGTACAGCGCTTTCCAAGCCTGCTCCGAACGTGCCCCACCGCCTCGCCGCTCCCGTCCCGCCCGCGGCCGAACCGCTGCGGCAGGAAGCGGATCGGCTGTCCGACCGGCTGGCCCACCGGCTGGCCCGGCAGATCGCCACTGGCGCGCTGCAGCCCGGCGCGCGCCTGCCCACCGAACAGCAGCTGGCGCAGACCCACGGCATCTCGCGCACCGTGGTGCGTGAGGCCGTCCACCAGCTCAAGTCGCTCGCGCTGGTGGTTTCGCGCCAGGGCTCGGGGGTGTATGTGGCCCAGGCGCCGGCGCACCAGCCACTGAATTTCGACCCGCAGGTGCTCGGCTCCGTGGATGCCGTGGTCCACGTGGTGGAAGTGCGCCGCGTGCTGGAGGGCGAGATCGCCGCGCTGGCGGCCGAACGGGCGACGCGCAGCCAGATCGCCGGGATGCGGCGCCAGCTCAAGGCGATCGACCTGGCCGTCGCCGAGGGGCGCGACGGCGTGGCCGAGGACCTGGGCCTGCACCGGCTGATCGGCGAGGCCACCGGCAACCCGCAGTTCCGGCTGCTGCTGGCCTTTCTCGAACAGTACCTGCGCGAAGGCATGCGCATCACGCGTGGCAACGAGGCGCGCCGCGCCGACTTCATGCAGGCCGTGCAGCTGGAGCACCGGGCCGTGGTGGATGCCATCGCGGCGCGCGATCCAGCCGCCGCGCGACGCTGCGCGGTCGACCATATCCTGCACGGCGAGCAGCGCCTGGTCGAAGGCGGCGTGATCGCCGGCCGGCGCAGAAAGAATCCACAACCCCCTACAAAAGGACCACACCCATGAAACTCCTGATCACCGGCGGTGGCGGCTTCGTCGGCGCGCGCCTGGCGCGTACGCTGCTGGCCCGCGGGCAGCTCGACGGCAAGACCATCGAACGCCTGGTGCTGACCGATATCGCGCCACCACCTGCGGACCTGCTGGCCGACGCCCGCGTCGAGGCGCGCACGGGCACGCTGCTGTCGCAGACCGATGCGTTCAAGGGCGAGGACTTCGACGGCGTGTTCCACCTGGCTTCGGCCGTCTCGGGCGAGTGCGAGCTCGACTTCGAACTGGGCCTTCGTTCCAACCTGGACAGCACGCGCGCGCTGCTCGATGCGCTGCGCGCGCGCACCGCGGTGACCGGCAAGGTGCCGCGCTTCGTGTTCTCGAGCTCGGTGGCCGTGTTCGGCCCCGATCCGTCCTTCGCCTGGCCCGGCACCGTGGCCGACGACACCCTGCCTGCGCCGCAGACCTCCTACGGCACGCACAAGCTGATGTGCGAATACCTGATCGCCGACTACACGCGCAAGGGCTACCTGGACGGCCGCAGCGCGCGTCTGATGACGGTGACGGTGCGCCCCGGCAAGCCCAACGGCGCGGCCTCGTCGTTCTTCAGCGGCATCATCCGCGAGCCGCTGGCGGGGGTCGAGTCGGTCTGCCCGGTGGACCCGGAGGTCTCCCACCCCATGTCCTCGCCTTCGCAGACCGTGAACGGGCTCATCACAGTCTACGAGGCCACGCGCGAGCAGCTGGGCGGCCGCCTGGCGCTGAACCTGCCGGGCCTGAACGTGCGCGTGGCCGACATGCTGGCCGCGCTCGAGGAAGTGGCCGGCCCGAAGGTGCGCGCGCTGGTGCGCTTCGAGCGCGACGCGCGCATCGCCGGCATCGTGGCCAACTGGCCCAGCGGCGGCACGGCGCAGCGCGCCGAGAAGCTGGGGCTGAAGCCCTACACCCATTTTGCGGAGATCATCCGCGAGTACATCGCCGACTGCCAGGCCGGCCCCCATGCCGCCCAGACCCTCAAAGGCATGCAATGAGCAAGAAGGACAGCACGGTGAAAGCATCGAGCAGCGCGGCCAGCAGGGCTGAAGCCGCCAACGCCACCACGCCGAAGAAGGCTGCAGGGGCTGCAAAGGCAGCGACGGCCTCCGGCACCGCCCGGCGCCTGCGCTCGCAGGCCTGGTTCGACAACCCGTCCAACGCCGACATGACGGCGCTGTACATCGAGCGCACGATGAACTTCGGCCTGTCGTTCGAGGAACTGCAGTCGGGCCGGCCCATCATCGGCATCGCTCAGACCGGCTCGGACATCGCGCCCTGCAACCGCCACCACATCGTGCTGGCGGACCGCGTCAAGGAAGGCATCCGCGACGCGGGCGGCGTGGCCTTCGAGTTCCCGATCCACCCGATCCAGGAGACCTGCAAGCGCCCCACGGCCTCGCTGGACCGCAACCTGCAGTACCTCTCGCTGGTGGAGATTCTGTACGGCTACCCCATCGACGGCTGCGTGCTGACCACGGGCTGCGACAAGACCACGCCGGCGCAGCTCATGGCGGCCGCCACGGTGGACATCCCGGCCATCGCGCTGAACAGCGGCCCGATGCTGAACGGCTGGTTCCAGGGCGAGCGCACGGGCTCGGGCACCATCGTCTGGAAGGCGCGCGAACTCATGGCGGCCGGCGAGATCGGCTACCCGGAGTTCCTCAAGCTCGTGGCCTCGTCGGCGCCGTCCACCGGCCACTGCAACACCATGGGCACGGCCTCGACGATGAACGCACTGGCAGAGGCCCTGGGCATGACGCTGCCGGGCGCGGCGGCCATTCCCGCGCCCTACCGCGACCGCCAGGAGATGGCTTACCTGACCGGCAGGCGCATCGTCGAGATGGTGCGCGAGGATCTGAAGCCCTCGGACATCATGACGCGCGCGGCCTTCGAGAACGCCATCGTCGTCAACTCGGCCATCGGCGGCTCGACCAATGCACCCGTGCACCTGAACGCCATCGCCAAGCACATCGGCGTGCCGCTGTCCAACGACGACTGGGAAAAGCACGGCTACAAGGTGCCGCTGCTCGTGAACCTGCAGCCGGCCGGCAAGTATTTGGCCGAGGATTACTACCGCGCCGGCGGCCTGCCGGCCGTGGTGGCCGAGTTGATCGCCAAGGGCAAGATCCAGCCTGCCGTCACGGCCAACGGCAAGACACTGATCGACAACTGCACGGGCAGGTTCAGCAGCGACTGCGACGTGATCCTGCCGTTCAACAAACCCCTCAAGAAGGACGCCGGCTTCCTGAACTTCAAGGGCAACCTGTTCGACTCGGCCATCATGAAGACCAGCGTGATCACGCCCGAGTTCCGCCAGCGCTACCTGGAGAACCCGGCCGATCCGATGGCCTTCGAAGGCCCGGCCGTCGTGTTCGACGGCCCCGAGGACTACCACGCCCGCATCGACGATCCCCAGCTCAAGATCACGGGCGAGAGCGTGCTGTTCATGCGCGGCGTGGGGCCCGTGGGCTACCCGGGCGCGGCCGAGGTGGTGAACATGCGCGCACCGAGCTACCTGCTCAAGAAGGGCGTCACGGCCCTGCCCTGCATCGGGGACGGCCGGCAGTCGGGCACCTCGGGATCGCCCTCCATCCTGAACGCCTCGCCCGAGGCCGCGACCGGCGGCAACCTCGCGCTGCTGCGCACGGGCGACCGCGTGCGCATCGACCTCAAGAAGCGTCGCGCCGACATGCTGGTGTCCGATGAGGAACTGGCCAGGCGGCGCGCCGCGCTGGAGGCGGCAGGCGGTTACCAGTTCCCGCCGAGCCAGACGCCGTGGCAGGAGATCCAGCGCGCCGTGGTTGGTGAGCTGGCCGACGGCATGGTGCTCAAGCCGGCCGTCAAGTACCAGAAGATCCACGCCACCTTCGGCGTGCCGCGCGACAACCATTGAGCGCACCTGCGGCCGGCGCCGTGGGCGCCGGCCGGCGTCACGGCGCTGTAACAGCACTGTCATCGGTCGATCCTAGGATCGCGGCGCGCAGCATGGCATCCGCCATCGCGTTCCCATCCAAAACAACAGGCTCTTCTGGAGCCCAGACCGATGTCCAACCTCCCCACGACTCCTGCTCCGTCGCGCCGCCGCATGCTCCAGCTGCTGGCCGGCGCTCCCATGCTGCCGCTCGGCACCGGCGGCCTGCTGGCCTCCACGCTGGCCGCCTGCGGCGGCGGTGGCGACGACGAACCGCGCCTCGCGTCCGCCCAGTTCACCGGCATGGCCGCGCCAAGCGCCAGCAACCCGGCCGCGCTGGCCACCACCACGGTGGGCTCCAGCCTCAAGGTCAGCTACGCCGACGGCACCAGCACCACCTACCAGCTGGCCTACCAGCCCTTCTTCCTGACCGGCCAGCAGGTGACGGGCACCAGCGGCGCCAAGGTCGTCGCGGGCGGCTACTACGACATCAACAACCAGCCCATCATCGACCGGAGCGTACCGGGCCGTGAACGCCAGTTCTTTTCCGACTGCCCGGACGGCACCTCGCTGCTGACGGTGGCGGGCGCGCCGGCCAACACGGTGTTCGCCGTGGTGCAGTTCGAGTACACGACGGCCGACCTCTCCGGTGCCAGCACCTACGGCACGCTGCCCTCGCCCATCGCCGTGCTGACGCTCCAGCAGGATCCGGCCAACGGCCACCTGAGCCTGTCCAGGTACCACAACGTGGACACCTCCAAGGTGCACGGCCTGTGGATCACCTGCGGCGCCAGCCTGTCGCCCTGGGGCACGCACCTGTCCAGCGAAGAGTACGAGCCCGATGCCTTCAACCAGGGCCTGGCCGGCCAGAGCCTGGCCACGCTCAAGGCCTACAGCAAGAACGTCTACGGCAACGAGACCGCTGCCAAGGCCTACAACTACGGCCATCTGCCCGAAGTCACGGTCAAGGCCGATGGCACGGCGACGATCAAGAAGCACTTCTGCCTGGGCCGCATCTCGCACGAGCTGATCCACGTGCTGCCCGACGAGCGCACCGCGCTGATGGGCGACGACGCGACCAACGGCGGCTTCTTCATGTTCGTGGCCGACAAGGCCCGCGACCTGTCCGCCGGCACCCTGTACGTGGCCAGGTACCTGGACAAGCTGACCGACACCTCGACCGCCAAGATCCAGTGGATCAAGCTGGGCCATGCCACGAGCCAGGAGATCGAGGACCTCGTGAACGTGCGCAACATCCAGCCCACGGACATCATGGACTCGACGACGACCGACCCGGGCGACGCGAGCTATACCAGGATCGTGCTGAACAGGAAGACCGCCTGGGTGCGCCTGAAGGCCGGCCAGGAGAAGGCCGCCGCGTTCCTGGAAACCCACCGCTACGCCGCGCTGCTGGGTGGCAGCATGGCCTTCACCAAGATGGAGGGCACGACCGCCAACGCCAAGGACAAGGTGGCCTACTCGGCGCTGGCCAACATCCAGGACTCCATGGTCGTGGGCGGCTCGGGCTACGTGGAAGCGCACAACGTGGCGTTTCCCAAGATCACGGCCGGCGGCATCCTTGCGCACGACATGGCCGCGGGCCAGAAGGACAAGGACGGCGCCGCGATCAACAGCGAATGGGTGCCGACGCAATCGCGCCTGCTGCTCAAGGGCGAGGACATCGCGGCCGACAGCCTGGGCAACACCGCCAACCCAGCGAAGATCGCGAGCCCCGACAACCTCAAGTTCTCCGAGAAGCTGCGCACGCTGTTCATCGGCGAGGACAGCGGCAACCACCTGAACAACTTTCTGTGGGCCTACAACGTGGACACCAAGGCGTTGGAGCGGGTGCTCTCCTGCCCGGCCGGCGCCGAGTCCACGGGCCTGCACGCGGTGGACGAGATCAACGGCTGGACCTACATCATGAGCAACTTCCAGCATGCCGGCGACGAGTGGAATCGCTTCCCGGCGCTGGACGCCACGCTCAAGAACCAGATCGACGCGCTCATCAACACCAACTACGACAACAAGCACGCCGCCGCGGTCGGCTACCTGACGGCCACCCCGCTGCAGCCCCAGCTGGGCCGCTGAAGCCCAGGCCCCGCACGGGCCCGGCGGCCGGTCTGCGACGAGCGGCCGCCGGGCCCTTTTTCTTTGCGTTGCGCGCTACCGCAGCATCCGGCATCCGCGAGGCCAATTCCGTCCTCCGGAATTGAAGGCCGCAGCTGGTCCCGTATCGGCAGAACAATGGCGGCACCACATGCAACGGAAAAGCACATGTACCGCAACGATCTGCTCCAGGGCCAGCGCATTCTCGTGACCGGTGGCGGCACCGGCCTGGGCGCCGCGATGGCGGCCCGCTTCGCCAGCCTGGGCGCCGCCCTGGTGCTGTGCGGCCGGCGCCCCGATGCGCTGGAGGCCACGGCGCAGCGCCTGCGCGCGGAGTCGGACGCGCACGTGACGGTGCTGGCCTGCGACATCCGCCAGAGCGAATCGGTCGAGGCCATGCTGGACGCGGCCTGGCGCGACGGGCCGGTCGACGCGCTGGTCAACAACGCCGCGGCCAACTTCATCGCCCAGACGCACAGGATGTCCGCCCGCGCCATGGACGCCATCCTGTCCACCACGCTGCACGGCACGCTGTACTGCACGCACGGCATGGGCCGGCGCTGGATCGATGCAGGGCGCGGCGGCAGCGTGCTGAGCATCCTGTCGACCTCCGTGCGCACGGGCCGGCCGTTCACCGTGCCCTCGGCGATGGCCAAGTCCGCCGTGCTCGCGATGACGCGCAGCCTGGCCATGGAATGGGGCGGGCGCGGCATCCGCCTCGTGGCCATCGAGCCCGGCCCCTTCCCCACGCCGGGTGCGACGCGGCAGCTGCTGCCGTCCTCGCGCGCAGCCGGGCACAGCCCGGGGCTGCGCAACCCGATGGGCCGCAGCGGCCGGCCCGAGGAGCTGACCAGCCTGGCGGCCTTCCTGCTGTCGGCGGACGCGGCCTACATCAACGGCGAATCCATCGCCATCGACGGCGGCGCCCACCTTCGCACCTCAGGCGCCGAAGACCTCGTCGAATGGAGCGACGCCGACTGGGACGCGCACCGCGCCCAGCGCAGCTGACCCAACATCCCAAAACCCAGGAGACACCCATGGAATTCGAGCTCAAGGAAGAGTGGCGCATGCTCAAGGACCTCGTGGCCCGCTTCGTGCGCGAGGAGCTGATCCCGCTGGAGCCCACGCTGCTGCGGCGCGAGACGGAAGGCGGCGGCACCGCGCTGTCGCCCGAGGAAAGCGCGCGCATCGACCGCCGCTCGCGCGAGCTGGGCCTGTGGGGCCTGGACGCGCCGCAGGAGATCGGCGGCGCCGACCTGCCCGTGGCCGCCATGGTCGGCGTCAACGAGGAGATCGGGCAGAGCATCGTGCACTACTACCTGCCGCCGGACACGCCCAACCTGCGCCTGCTCATGCTGACGGCCACGCCCGAGCAGAAGAAGCGCTACCTGGAGCCCTATGTGCGCGGCGAGGTGAAGTCGGCCATCGTCATCTCCGAGCCCGGCGCCGGCGGCGATCCCTCGGGCCTGTCCACACGCGCCGTGCGCGATGGCGACGACTGGGTGCTCAACGGCCGCAAGATCTGGATCTCCAACCTGGAGCGCGCCGATTTCGGCATCGTGATGGCCCGCACCTCCGGCACGCCGGGCGCGCGTGGCGGCATCTCGGCCTTCATCGTGGACAAGGGCACGCCGGGCTTCATCCCGGCACGCAAGATCCCGATGATCGGCGGCGGAACCACCTGGGAGGTGGTGTTCGAGGACTGCCGCATCCCCGCGGGCCAGCTGCTCGGCCAGCTGGACCAGGGCTTCGAGCCCATGCAGGCGCGGCTCGGCGCGCGCCGCGTGCAGATGGCGGCCTGGGCCATCGGCAAGGCCCAGCGCGCGCTGGACATGCTGTGTGCCTATGCGCCGCAGCGCAAGACCTTCGGCCTGCCGCTGTCCGAGCGCCAGGCCATCCAGTGGTGGATCGCCGACGCCGCCACGCGCATCCATGCCACGCGGCTCATGACCTACGAATGCGCCTGGCGCATCGACCGCGGCCTGGACGTGCGCACCCAGACCTCGATGATCAAGGCCTACGCGACCGAGATGGCCTGGGAGGTGGTCGACCGGGCCATGCAGACCTTCGGCGCCATGGGCATGACCAAGGAGCTGCCGCTGCAGCAGATGGCCAACGACGTGCGGCTCATGCGCATCTACGAAGGCCCCACCGAAGTGCACCGCATGGTGGTGGCGCGCAACACGCTCGCGCGCTTCCGCTAGCACCGCTGCGCGATGCACCGGCCGATGCAGCCGGGCACGCGCGATCCACCGCAGGAGACAACCATGCCTTTGAGAAGACGCGCCCTGGTCACCGCGGCGGCGGCCCTGCCGCTGGCACGCCTGCACGCCGAGACCTGGCCCAGCCGGCCGATCACCATGCTCGTGCCTTCCACGGCCGGCGGCGTGGTCGACATCACCGCCCGGCTGTTGCAGCCCGGGCTGCAGGCCGGCATCGGCCAGTCCGTCGTGGTCGACAACCGGCCCGGCGGCGGCGGCCACATCGCCGCGCAGGCCGTGGCACGCGCCGCACCCGACGGCTACACGCAGCTGTACTCGGCCGGCAGCATCCTGATCTCGGGCGTGGTGCGCAACCTGCCATACGCACCGATGAGCGACCTGCTGCCCGTGTGCCGCGTGACCATGGGCGGCTTTCTGCTGCTGGTGCCCGTGCACTCGCCGTTCAAGACGCTGGCCGAGCTGATCGCCTTCGGCCGGGCCAACCCGGGCAAGCTCAGCTTCGGCTCCAGCAGCGTGGGCACCTCCACGCACATCGCGGGCGAGATGCTGAACCTGCTGGCCGGCGTGCAGGCCGTGCACGTGCCCTACCGCGGCAACGTGCAGTCGCTCACCGACCTGGCCGGCGGGCGCATCGACTTCGCGTTCGACAGCCGCGCGCCCGCCGCCGTGTTTCTGCGCGCCGGCCAGGTGCGGCTGGGCACGAACAGCCCGGTCCAGCCCTCGATGCCGTAGCCCGGCGCCTGTTCCGCGATGGCCGGCAGGTCCGCGTAATCTGCCTGGCGCTCGGTGTTGGTCACCGCGATGGGCCGCACCTGGCCGGCGCGCAGAAACACGGCGGCGGGCGCGCGGCTGTCGAACGCGACGTCGAGGCGCCCGCCGGCCAGG
>CAJYRH010000431.1 GCA_913776795.1 uncultured Pseudorhodoferax sp.
CGGCGCTGGCCAAGCGCAAGCAGGCCGGCCGCAAGCACGAGACGCTGGCGGCCGGCCTGCGTGCGCTTGGCCAGCGCCGCCACGTGCTCGGCGCGGTACCGGCTGCGCCGCGTGTCGGCCGGGTCGGGCATGACCTCGAGCTTGCCGCGGCTCACGTAGGCATACACGGTCTGCGCGCGCACGCCGAGCTGGCGGCACGCCTCGTCCATCGAAATCCAGGAAGCCATGGTGTGTGCTGTCGTTTCTTATATATTGATTTTATACATCAATATTTACATTGATATCAATATAAAACTAGGATGCGCGACCTTCTGCCAACCCGGCCCGACAGCCCATGAAACCGCGCGTCCTGCAACTGAATCCCATCCTGATCCCGGCCATCAACGGACAGATGGCCGCGCGCTACGAGGTGCACCGCTACTTCGAACTCAAGGACCCGGCCGGCTGGATGCGCGAGCACGGCGCGTCCATCGACGCCGTCACCACGGGCGGCCACACAGGCATCGCGCGTGCGCTGCTGGAGCAGATGCCCAAGCTCAAGGTGGTGGCCGTCAACGGCGTCGGCACCGATGCCGTGGACCTGGCGTACTGCCGCGCACGCGGCCTGCCCGTCACCGCGACGCTGGGCGCGTTGACCGAGGACGTGGCCGACCTGGCCATCGGCCTGCTGATCGCGGCCTGCCGCAACCTCTGCGCGGGCGACCGATTCGTGCGTGCCGGCCTGTGGGAGGCGAACCCCTCGCCCGGCGCGATTCCGCTGGCCCGCCGCTTCTCGGGCATGCGCGTGGGCATCGTGGGCCTGGGGCGTGTGGGCCGGGCCGTCGCGGTGCGCGCCGCCGCCTTCGGCTGCCCCATCGGCTACACCGACCTGCGCGCCATGGACGACGTGCCCTACCGCTTCGTGCCCAAGCTGGTGGACCTGGCCCGCGACTCCGACGCGCTGGTGCTGTGCGCCGCGGCCGACAAGGCCGAGGGCATCGTCGACGCCGCCGTGCTCGACGCGCTGGGCCCGCGCGGCTTCCTCGTCAACGTGGCACGCGGCCGCCTCGTCAACGAGGCCGACCTGACCGAAGCCCTGGTGGCCGGCCGCATCGCCGGCGCCGGGCTGGACGTGTTCGTCGACGAACCGCGCGTGCCGCAGGCGCTGCGCACGCACGAGCAGGTCACGCTGCAGGCGCACCGCGCCAGCGCCACCTGGGAAACGCGCACGGCCATGGCGCAGATGGTGCTCGACGCCGTGGACCAGGCCCTGGCCGGCCAGCGCCCCACGATGAGCCTCACAACCTGAACCCCTTTTCCTTCCGGAGACAAACCATGCACCTCACACGCCACTTTCTCGTCGCCCTGGCCCTGGCCTGTGCCACCCCCGCGTTCGCGCAGGGCTTTCCCAACAAGCCGGTGACGCTGGTCGTGCCCTTCCCGCCAGGTGGCGGCACCGACACCGGTGGCCGCGTGATCGCCGAACAGCTGGGCCGCCGCTGGGGCCAGCCGGTGGTCGTGGAGAACAAGGGCGGCGCGGCCGGCCAGATCGGCGCGGACTTCGTCGCCAAGGCGCGGCCGGACGGCTACACGCTGCTGCTGGGCAACATCGGCACGCAGGCCATCAACCCGCTGCTGTACCCCAAGATGCCCTACGACGCGGACAAGGCCTTCGCGCCGGTCTCGCTCGTGGCCGAACTGCCCCTGGCCATGATGGTCAACCCGGCCGTGCCGGCCAGGACTGCGGCCGAATTCGTCGCACTGGCCAAGGCGCAGCCCGGCAAGATGAGCTACAGCAGCTCGGGCGCCGGCGGCGCGCCGCATCTGGCGGCCGAGATGTTCAAGGACCAGACGGGTGCCTTCATCCTGCACGTGCCCTACCGCGGCGGCGGCCCGGCCATCGCCGACCTGCTGGCCGGCCACGTGCAGCTGTCGTTCATGACGGTGCTCGAAGCTTCCGGCCACATCAAGGCCGGCAAGCTGCGCGCGCTCGCCGTCACGGGCGACAAGCGCGTGCCCGCGTTCCCGGACGTGCCCACGCTGGCCGAGAAGACGCTGCCGGGTTTCAACGCGATCTCCTGGATCGGCCTGCTGGCGCCCGCCGGCACGCCGCAGGACGTGCAGGACAGGATCGCCGCCGACGTGCGCGCCGTGCTGGCCGACGAAGCCGTCAAGGCCCGCTTCGTGGCCCTGGGCGGCGTGCCGCGCGCCACGACGCCGGCCGAGTTCGCCAAGCTCATCACGGACGACCGCGGGCGCTACGCCCAGATCATCCGCAGCCGCAACATCACGATCGATTGATGGCCGGGCCACATTCCCTGGAACCGCATGAACCACGACGCCTCCCCCCGCATCGCCCTCGTCACCGGTGCCGGCAGCGGCATCGGCCGCGCGGCCGCGCTGGGCCTGCTCGAAGACGGCTTCACCGTTGTGCTGGCCGGCCGCCGCGCCGAGCCCCTGAACGCCCTCGTGGACCAGGCCGCCACCCGCGGCCAGACCGCACTGGCCGTGCCCACCGACGTGACAGCCCCGGCCAGCGTCGAGGCCCTGTTCGCCACCATCGAGAAGACCTACGGCCGGCTCGACGTGGTCTTCAACAACGCCGGCGTGAACGCGCCCGCCGCGCCCATGGACGAGCTGCCGCTGGACAAGTGGTTCGCCGTGCTCGACACCAACGTGACGGGCGTGTTCCTGTGCGCGCGCGCCGCCTTCGGCCTCATGCGCCGGCAGTTGCCGCAGGGCGGCCGCATCATCAACAACGGCTCGATCTCGGCCCACGTGCCGCGGCCCTTCACGGCGCCCTACACCGCCAGCAAGCATGCCGTGAGCGGCATCACCAAGTCGCTCGCGCTGGACGGCCGCGCCTTCAACATCGTGGCCAGCCAGATCGACATCGGCAACGCGCTGACCGATCTGTCCGAGCGCATGACGCGCGGCGTGCTGCAGGCCAACGGCACGACCGCGCCCGAACCCATGATGGACGCGAAACACGTGGCCGATGCGGTGCGCCACATCGCCGCGCTGCCGCTGTCCGCCAACGTGCTGAACATGACCGTGATGGCCAGCGCCATGCCCTTCGTCGGCCGCGGCTGACCGAAGACCACCCCGAGGAGACAGACCATGCAGCGCAAAACCCTGCTCAAGACCCTGGCCGCCAGCGCGGTGCTGGCCCTGGCGCCCACGCTGGCGTCCGCCCAGGCGTACCCGACGCGGCCGATCAAGATCATCGTGCCGGCCCCGCCCGGCGGCGCCGTCGACACCATCGCCCGCGTGGTCGGCGACAAGCTGGCCACCGCGCTAGGCCAGCCCGTGATCGTGGACAACCGGCCCGGCGCCTCCAACAACCTGGGCACCGACGTGCTGGCCAAGTCGCCGGCCGACGGCTACACCATCGGCATCGTGGGCGGCAGCCACAACATCAACAAATACCTGTTCAAGAATCTGGGCTGGGATCCCCAAAAGAGCTTCGAGCCCATCGTCTACACGCACGAAATTCCGCTGGTCTTCGCGGTGTACCCCAAGGTGCCGGCCAAGACCCTGCCTGAACTGGTCAGCTGGATGAAGGCCAACCCCGA
The DNA here is from genome assembly GCA_913776795.1 of uncultured Pseudorhodoferax sp. The sequence continues at coordinate 3,555 of CAJYRH010000431.1, forward strand.
CGAATCCAAGGTCGCCACGTCCGGACGCGGCAGCGCCCAGGAAATGGCGGCGGAAATGTTCCGCATGGTCAGCGGCGCGCCGATGCTGCTGATTCCGTACAAGGGATCTTCTGCCGCCCACCCCGACCTGCTCGCCGGGCGCACGGTGCTGTACATCGACACGCTGAGCGCCATGCAGGAACAGGTCAAGGCGGGCAATGTGCGCGCCGTGGCGATCTCGACCGCCAAGCGCGCCCAGGCGCTGCCCGACATCCCCACCGCGCAGGAACAGGGGCTGGCCGGGTACGACGCCAATACCAACGGCGGCTTTCTGGCGCCGGCCGGCACGCCCAAAGCGATCATCGACAAGCTGAACACCGA
>CAJYRH010000432.1 GCA_913776795.1 uncultured Pseudorhodoferax sp.
TGCCGCCACGGGGCAGCCTTGCGTGGGCGAGACGAGGTGCGTTTCGGACAGGTAAGCGTCCACCAGCGCACGCAAGGGGCTGGCGCCGCGCGCCTGCCGCTGCGCCGTGCTCTTGACCAGGCGCGAAGCGCTGTCGCACCCAGCGTGTTCGAGCGCCTCGCACAGCAGTGCGTCGCGCGAGTCGAAGTGGGCGTAGAAGCCCCCATGCGTGAGGCCGGCCCGCTTCATCACGTCGGCCACGCCCACCCCCCAGAAGCCGGACTCGCGCAGCACGCCGGCCGCCGTCTCCACGATGCGGTCGTGTGTCAGCTGCTTGCGGCTCGGTGCGGCATCCATGGCACCGAGCATAGCACGAAATATGATGGTCGTCATATTGAGAGGTGGTTGCATCCAGGTCGCGTCACCCCATATCCCTAGAATTCGCTCGAATATTCCATCCGCAAGGATCCTCTTCCATGGTTCCCCACCTCATCACCGCACTGACCGGGCCGATCAACGAGCTCGAGCAGCGCATCCTCGATTCCACGCCAGCGATCGAACGCTGGTTCCGGCTGGAGTGGATGGAACACACGCCGCCGTTCTACTGTTCCGTCGACATCCGCAACGCCGGCTTCAAGCTCGCGCCGGTGGACACCAATCTGTTCCCGGGCGGCTGGAACAACCTCACGCAGCCCATGCTGCCGCTGGCCGTGCAGTCGGCCATGGCAGCCATCGAGAAGATCTGCCCCGAGGCGAAGAACCTGCTGCTGATCCCCGAGAACCACAGCCGCAACACCTTCTACCTGGCCAACGTGGCGCAGCTGCAGCGCATCTTCCACATGGCTGGCCTGAACGTGCGCGTGGGCTCGGTGGACCCGGAGATCAAGGAAACCAAGACCATCCAGCTGCCCAACGGCGATGAACTCACGCTGGAGCCGGTGGTGCGCAGCAAGCGCAGGCTGGGCCTGAAAAACTTCGACCCCTGCACCATCCTGCTCAACAACGACCTGTCGGCCGGCGCGCCGGGCATCCTGGAGGACCTGCATGAGCAGTACCTGCTGCCGCCGCTGCACGCCGGCTGGTCGGTGCGGCGCAAGAGCCGGCACTTCCAGAGCTACGAGGAGGTGTCCAAGCGCTTCGGCAAGCTGCTGGGCATCGACCCCTGGCTGATCCAGCCGATGTTCGCCAAGTGCGGCGAGGTCGATTTCGCCGAAGGCGCCGGCATGGACTGCCTGCAGACCAACGTCGACGCGCTGCTGACCAAGGTGCGCCGCAAGTACAAGGAATACGGCATCAACGAGAAGCCCTTCGTGGTCGTCAAGGCCGACAACGGCACCTATGGCATGGGCATCATGACCGTGCACGATGCCGCCGAGCTGCAGGGCCTGAACCGCAAGTCGCGCAACAAGATGGCCGTGGTCAAGGACGGGCAGCCCGTGCATGAAGTGATCATCCAGGAAGGCGTGCTGACCGCCGAGCGCATGCACGATGCCGTGGCCGAGCCCGTGGTCTACATGATGGACCGTTATGTGGTCGGCGGCTTTTACCGCGTGCATGCCGACCGCGGAACCGACGAGAACCTCAACGCGCCGGGCTCGCGCTTCGTGCCATTGGCCTTCGCCGAGAGTACGCACCTGCCGCAGCACGGCATGAAGCCCGGCGCGAGCGCACCGAATCGCTTTTACATGTATGGCGTGATCGGCAGACTGGCCATGGTGGCGGCCAGCTACGAACTCGAAGCCACGGACCCCGAAGCGGAAGTCTACTGAGGCTGTGACAGGACCAGTTGCTGCGGTGCAACATCGTGCACCGCAGCAACGCGCAGGCCGGCGCGCGAGGCGCACAATCGCCATCCCGCGAATCACCAGCCGCTGGCCACGGGCCGGGCGGCGTGCCTTTGCAACACGCAAAAACCCCGCTCGCAGCGCTCACCCTGGGCGCCATCGGTGTCGTCTACGGCGACATCGGCACCAGCGTCCTGTACGCGGTCAAGGAAATCTTCGGCTCCGGGCATGTCCCGTTCACCGTGGACAACGTTTATGGCGTGCTGTCCATCCTGTTCTGGACGCTGACCGTCATCGTCTCGCTCAAGTACGTGGTGCTGGTGCTGCGCGCCGACAACGCCGGCGAAGGCGGGCTGGTCGCCATGCTGGCGCTGGCCTCGCAGTCGGTGAAGGACAAGCCCCGGCTGCGCCAGGTGCTGCTGCTGGTCGGCATCTTCGGGACCTGCCTGTTCTACGGCGACGGCGTGATCACGCCGGCGATCTCGGTGCTGTCGGCCGTGGAGGGCCTGGAGGTGGTGTCGCCGGCCTTCCGCAAGGCCGTGATCCCGCTCACGCTGGTGATCCTGTTCGCCCTGTTCGCGTTACAGAAGCGCGGCACGGCCGGCATCGGCAAGTTCTTCGGGCCGGTCACGCTGGCCTGGTTCATCGCCATCGCGCTGCTGGGCATCTCGCACATCTGGCACCACCCCGAGATCCTCTACGCACTGAGCCCGCACCATGCGCTGCGTTTCCTGTGGAACAACCCGGGCACCAGCTTCGTCATCCTGGGCGCGGTGGTGCTGGCCGTGACCGGCGCCGAGGCGCTCTACGCCGACCTGGGCCACTTTGGCAAGCGTCCGATCCGGCTGGCCTGGTTCAGCGTGGTCATGCCGGCGCTCACGCTGAACTACTTCGGCCAGGGCGCGCTGCTGCTGCGGGAGCCCGAGGCGGTCAAGAATCCGTTCTTCATGATGGCGCCGGAATGGGCGCTGCTGCCGCTGGTCGGCATGGCGACCGCCGCCGCCGTGATTGCCTCGCAGGCACTGATCACGGGCGCCTTCTCCGTCACCAAGCAGGTCATCCAGCTCGGCTACCTGCCCCGGCTGCAGATCCAGCACACCAGCGTCAAGTCGGCGGGGCAGATCTACATTCCCTTCATCAACTGGGGCCTGTTCCTGGCCATCGTGCTGGCCGTGGTGATGTTCAAGTCATCCAGCAACCTGGCGGCGGCCTATGGCATCGCCGTCTGCACCGACATGCTGATCACCACGGTGCTGACCTTTTTCGTCGTGCGCTACGGCTGGAAGTACCCGCTGTGGCTGTGCCTGCTGGCCACGGGCTTCTTCTTCATCGTCGACTTCGCATTCTGGGCCTCCAACCTGCTGAAGCTTTTCGAAGGCGGCTGGTTCCCGCTGTTCATCGGCGGCATGATGTTCATGGTCATGATGACCTGGCACGAAGGCCGCCGGCTGCTCAACGACGCACTGCGCGCCAACTCCATCGACCTCAAAAGCTTCCTCGAATCGGTCTTCGTGAGCCCGCCCGCGCGCGTGGAGGGTACGGCCGTGTTCCTGACCGCAGAACCGGGCAGCGTGCCCAACGCGCTGCTGCACAACCTCAAGCACAACAAGGTGCTGCACGAAACCAACCTGTTCGTCACCGTGCGCAGCCATGAGCGACCATGGATCGGCATGGACAAGCGTCTGCAGATCGAAGCGCTGGGCCACGACTGCTGGCAGGTGGTGCTGCACTACGGCTTCAAGAACGACCCCGACCTGCCGCGCGCGCTGGAGCAGATGCGCGGGCGCGGCTGCGAGATGGAGGCCATGACGACCAGCTATTTCCTTTCGCGCGACGTGGTGGTACCCACCCTGGGCACCGGCATGGCGCCCTGGCGCGAAAAGCTGTTCGCGCAGATGCACCTGAATGCGAGCGCCGCGGCCGACTTCCTCAAGCTGCCCAGCAACGCGGTGGTCGAGTTGGGCTCCAAGGTCGAGATCTGAAGGCACATGCAAAAAGACCCGCGCCTTGCGGCGCGGGCCTTCTGCTTGTTGGCGTATGGCGCGGAGGCGCTGGTCAGACTTCGCCGCCAGGCAGTTGGCCGGCGCGCAGGGCACGCACGGCTTCGGCGTGCACCGCTTCGCGGCTCAGCACACTCTCGGAGGCGCGGTAGCCGATGTCGGCGCCTTCGCCGCGCGGTGCCAGGCGGTGGTCGCGGGCTGCAGCCAGGTACTCGCCCTGCACGGCGTCACGGGTCAGGTTGCTGCGGCCGGTGTTGGCGGCCGCGTAGCCCACGTCGGCACCTTCGCCGGTCAAAGCCAGCTGGTGGCTGCGCTGGGCCTGCAGGAATTCGTTGCGCACGGCTTCACGGGTCAGCGCGCTGCTGGACGCGGCGGAAGCAGCCGCAGGCACGTAGCCGACTTCACCGCTGGCATTGACGCCACCGGCCGCGAATGCGGGGGCTGCCATCAGGCCTGCGAGCAGGGCGGAGGCGAGGATCTTGGTGGTCATGGTGTTTTCCTTGATTGACATTGACGATGGGATGAAGTTTAGAAATCGCAACGTCAAAGAAAAAGTCTGCTCAAGGCAAAGCATCGTTTCCATCGAAGCAACAGTACCGACCGCGCAACCCAAAACGAAAGGCCCGCGCCTTGCGGCGCGGGCCTTTCATTGGCAACGGATCTGAAACGATCAGACTTCGCCTCCACCCAGCTGGCCATGGCGCACGGCGTACACGGCTTCGGCGCGCACGGCATCGCGGGTGCGCGTGCTGCGGGCGGTGGCCACCGCGCCGATGTCGGCACCTTCGCCCACTTCCGGCAGCGTGCCGTTGCGCTCGGCCTGCAGGTATTCGGCACGCACGGCCTCGCGGGTCAGGTTGCTCTTCACCGAGCTGACCTGGGGCACGTAGCCGACTTCGCCGCTGATGTTGTCGGCAAAGCTCGGGGCGGCGGCGAAACCGAGGGTGGCGACGAGGGCGGAGGCGAGCAGCTTGTTCATGATGGTTCCTTTCAGTGGATGGACGGGGAGTTCCCATTCGGCGAGGAGCGGCACCGTGCCACCCCCGTCTCGATGAGTCGTCGCTTGGTGTGCGTCTCATCGATGGGTTGAATTGTGGAATCGGCGTCTCAAAAGAAAAACCGGCTGCAGGGCAATGGATCGTTTCTCAACCAGCAACAGTGCGCGTCCTGATACTTTCCTGACACCGCCCGCACGAGTCTCTACACCGTCCTGAGGCGCGTCTTCGCACACTGCCTGCATCGTTCGACAAGCAGGAGGAATACATGGACATCGTCTGGATCGCCGCCACCGCAGCACTGTGGGTGGCGACGGTGGAATTGGCCTTCGGGCTGGGCAGGCTCGGCAATTCGCGGGAGCCGCGGCCATGATCGCGCTCGAAGCCCTTTACGGCGTGGCCGGCCTGGTGGCCGTGCTGCTGCTGGCCTACCTGGTCTACGCGCTGTTGTGCGCCGAGGAGTTCTGACGCCATGGACTCCCAAGCCTGGGCCCTGCTGGGCCTGTTTCTCCTGCTGCTGGGCCTGGCTGCCTGGCCGCTCGGCCTGTGGCTCGCTGCCCTCTGCGAAGGCCGCCTGCCGGCCTGGCTGCAGCGGCTGGAGCGCCCGCTGCTCCGCCTGGCCGGCGTTCAGCCCGACGCGTCCATGCCGTGGCGCGACTACGCGCTGGCGCTGCTGGCCTTCAACGCCCTCGGCGCACTGGTGCTCTACGCGCTGCAGCGGCTGCAGGGCTTCTTGCCACTGAACCCCGCTGCCCTGGCCGCGGTGGCGCCGGACTCGGCCTTCAACACCGCCGTCAGTTTCGTCAGCAACACCAACTGGCAGGGCTACGGTGGTGAGACCACGATGAGCCATCTCACGCAGATGCTGGGCCTCACGGTGCAGAACTTCCTGTCGGCAGCCACCGGCATCGCCGTGGCCTTCGCGCTCGCGCGCGGCTTCGCGGCACGCCGTGAAGCCGTGGGCCGCGGCATCGGCAACTTCTGGACCGACCTGGTGCGCATCACGCTGTGGCTGCTGCTGCCGCTTTCGTGCGTGCTGGCGCTGTTCTTCGTGGGCCAGGGCGTGGTGCAGAGCCTGGCCGCGAGCATCGATGTGCACACCTTGCAGGGCGGCACGCAGGCCATCGCCACCGGCCCCGTCGCCTCGCAGGAGGCGATCAAGATGCTGGGCACCAATGGCGGTGGATTCTTCAACGCCAACTCTGCGCATCCGTTCGAGAACCCCACGGCGCTGGCCAACCTGGTGCAGATGCTCGCCATCTTTGGGATCCCGGCGGCGCTGTGCCTGGCCTTCGGCCGCGTGGTCGGCGACATCCGCCAGGGCTGGGCCCTGCTGGCGGCGATGGCGCTGGTCTTCGTGGCAGCCGTCTGGGTGGCCACGGCGGCCGAGTCCGCCGGCAACCCGCTGCTTGCCGCGCTCGGCACCGACCCGGCGGCCGGCAACCTGGAGGGCAAGGAGCTGCGCTTCGGCATCCACGCGTCGGCGTTGTTCGCCGTCGTCACCACGGCTGCCTCCTGCGGCGCCGTGAACGCCATGCACGACGCCTTCACGCCCATCGGCGGCATGGTGCCGCTGGTGCTCATGCAACTCGGCGAGGTGATCTTCGGCGGCGTCGGCTCGGGCCTGTACGGCATGCTGGTGTTCGCGGTGCTGGCGGTGTTCATCGCCGGCCTCATGATCGGCCGCACGCCTGAGTACCTGGGCAAGAAGATCGAGGTGCACGAGATGAAGCTGACCTCGATCGCCATCCTCGTCACGCCGCTGCTGGTGCTGCTGGGCACGGCCCTGGCCGTGAGCACGGAGCCCGGCCGCGCCGGCATCGCCAACCCCGGCGCGCACGGCTTCTCGGAGATCCTCTACGCGCTGAGCTCGGCCGCCAACAACAACGGCAGCGCCTTCGCCGGCCTCTCGGCCAACACGCCCTTCTACAACGCGCTGCTGGGCGTGGCCATGTGGCTGGGCCGCTTCGGCGTGATCGTGCCGGTGCTGGCACTGGCCGGTGCGCTGGCGAACAAGCAGCGCCTGCCGGTCACGGCCGGCACCATGCCCACGCACGGTCCGCTGTTCGTGGTGCTGCTGATCGGCACCGTGCTGCTGGTCGGCCTGCTGAACTACGTGCCGGCGCTCGCGCTCGGCCCCGTGGTCGAACACCTGATGCTGTGGAAGTGAGAACAGCCATGTCCAACCCAAGAACCTCTTCGATGTTCGACACGGCGCTGCTCAAGCCGGCGCTGCTGTCGGCCTTCGCCAAGCTCGCCCCGCGTGCGCAGTGGCGCAACCCGGTCATGTTCATCGTCTACGTGGGCAGCATCCTGACCACGCTGCTGTGGCTGCAGGCACCCGGCGCGGCCGACGCCGGCTTCGTGCTGGCCGTGGCCCTGTGGCTGTGGTTCACCGTGCTGTTCGCCAACTTCGCCGAGGCCCTGGCCGAAGGCCGCAGCAAGGCGCAGGCCGCGGCGCTGCGCAGCCTCAAGCGCGACACCTGGGCCAAGAAGCTGGCCGAACCGCGCCACGGCGCGACCTTCCTGCCGGAGCAGGCCAGCAACCTGCGCCTGGGCGACGTGGTGCTGGTCGAGGCCGGCGACACCGTCCCGCTGGACGGCGAGGTCATCGAAGGCGTCGCATCGGTCGACGAGAGCGCTATCACCGGCGAATCGGCGCCCGTGGTGCGCGAGTCCGGCGGCGACTTCGCCTCCGTCACCGGCGGCACGCGCGTGCTGTCGGACTGGCTGGTGGTGCGCATCGCAGTCAACCCGGGCGAGTCCTTCCTGGACCGCATGATCGGCATGGTGGAAAGCGCCAAGCGCGGCAAGACGCCCAACGAGACCGCGCTGACCATCCTGCTGGTGGCGCTGACCATCGTGTTCCTCGTCGTGACCGCCACGCTGCTGCCGTTCTCGCAGTTCAGCGTGGACGCCGCGGGCAGCGGCCGCGTGGTCTCGCTGACGGCACTGGTGGCGCTGCTGGTGTGCCTGATCCCGACCACCATCGGCGGCCTGCTCTCGGCCGTGGGCGTGGCCGGCATGAGCCGCATGCTCAAGGCCAACGTGATCGCCACCTCGGGCCGCGCGGTCGAGGCGGCTGGCGACGTGGACGTGTTGCTGCTGGACAAGACCGGCACCATCACGCACGGCAACCGCCAGGCGAGTGCCTTCCTGCCGGCGCCGGGTGTGCCCGCCGACCGGCTGGCGCGCGCCGCGCTGCTGGCCTCGCTGGCCGACGAGACGCCGGAGGGCCGCAGCATCGTCGCGCTGGCCCAGCGCCAGCGCATCGACGACCGCGGCGTGGACGGCGCCCAACCCGTGGCCTTCACGGCGCAGACGCGCATGAGCGGCGTGGACCTGCCCGACGGCAAGGCGCTGCGCAAGGGCGCGGTCGAGGCCCTGCGCCGCCATGTCGAGGCGCTGGGCGGGCAGTTGCCGGCCGAGGTCGCACGCGGCGCCGACGAAGTGGCACGCCGCGGCAGCACGCCGCTGGCCGTGGCCGAGGGCAGCCGCGTGCTGGGCGTCGTGGAGCTCAAGGACATCGTCAAGACCGGCATCCGCGAACGCTTCGCGCAGTTGCGGCAGATGGGCATCCGCACCGTCATGGTCACGGGCGACAACAAGCTCACAGCCGCCGCCATCGCGGCCGAGGCCGGCGTGGACGACTTTCTGGCCGAGGCCACGCCCGAGGACAAGCTGCGCCTCATCCGTCAGGAGCAGTCCGGCGGCAAGCTCGTCGCGATGACCGGCGACGGCACCAACGACGCGCCCGCGCTGGCCCAGGCCGACGTGGCCGTGGCCATGGGCAGCGGCACGCAGGCCGCCAAGGAGGCCGGCAACATGGTCGACCTGGATTCGGACCCCACCAAGCTGCTCGAGGTGGTGGAGACCGGCAAGGCCCTGCTCATGACGCGCGGCGCGCTGACCACCTTCAGCATCGCCAACGACGTGGCCAAGTACTTCGCCATCATCCCGGCCATCTTCATCGGCACCTACCCGCAGCTCGCGGCGCTGAACGTGATGCAGCTGCAGAGCCCGAGCTCGGCCATCCTGTCGGCCGTGGTGTTCAACGCGCTGGTGATCGTGTTCCTGATCCCACTGGCACTCAAGGGCGTGCGCTACCGCCCCGTGGGTGCGGCCGCACTGCTGCGCCGCAACCTGGCGATCTACGGCCTGGGCGGGTTGGCCGTGCCCTTCGTCGGCATCAAGCTGATCGACCTCGTGCTGGCCGCGCTCGGCCTCGTATGAAAGCAAGCACCATGACCAAGATGATCCGCCCCGCGCTCGTGCTGTTCGTGCTGCTCAGCGCCATCACGGGCCTGCTCTACCCCCTGACCGTCACCGGCGTGGCACAGGCCGTCTTTCCGCAGCAGGCCAATGGCAGCCTGGTGCTGCAGGGCGGCAAGCCCGTGGGCTCCGCGCTGATCGGCCAGGCGTTCAGCGACCCGCGCTACTTCTGGGGCCGCCCCTCGGCCACCACGCCCACGCCCTACAACGCCGCGGCCTCCACCGGCGCCAACCAGGGGCCGCTGAATCCGGCGCTGGCCGAGGCGGTGCAGGCGCGTGTGGCGGCGCTGCGCGCGGCCGATCCCGGCAACGCAGCGCCCGTTCCGCTGGACCTCGTCACGACCTCGGCCAGCGGGCTGGACCCCCACACCAGCCCGGCCGCCGCGCTGTGGCAATCGCCGCGCGTGGCAAGGCTGCGCGGCCTGGCGCCGGCACAGGTGGAGCAGCTCATCGCCCGCCACACCGAGGCACCGCTGTGGGGCCTGATCGGCGAGCCGCGGGTGAACGTGCTGGCGCTGAACCTCGCGCTGGACGCCCTGGTCCGCTGAACATGGCCTACGCTGCCTACCGCGAAGTGAGCGGCGCGCCACGGCCGCGCTGCCTGCAGCCCTCGCATGTGCTCGACGTGGTCGTGCCCTGCACCGTGGCCGGCCAGGTCCGGCGCGCCCTGACCTGCTGCGAAGCGGTCGGCGTGCTGCGCTGCGAGCCGTTGCTGGATCCGCAACCCCAGGCCGACGACGACGTGCTGCGCGTTCGCCTGGTCGTGAGCCTGCCCCTGGACAGCTACGGCGCCGTGCTGCACGGCGTGCTGACGGTCGCGCCCTGCGGCGAGATCGGCCGGCTGCTCACCTGGCACGAACACCTGGCCCGCTGTGGACTGCGCCATGGCTGATGCCCTGCAGTTCCTGTTCGCGCTCGGCGTGCTGTTCCTGCCCCTGCTGTGTGCGTGGTGGATCGTGCAGCGCAGCGCGCGCCGCCGCCCCAGGGCGCCAGTGCGCTAAATTGCCGCGCCGATGCGCACACCCGCCCGCCCCGACCCCGACGCCCTGCTCGCCCAGCTGCAGTCCGACGCAGCGCGCGCACAGCGGGGCCGGCTGCGCATCTACTTCGGCGCCAATGCCGGTGTCGGCAAGACCTGGGCGATGCTGACGGCGGCGCAGCGCGCGCGCGCGGCCGGCCGCGACGTCGTGATCGGCGTGGTGGAGACACATGGCCGCAGCGAGACCGCGGCCCTGCTGGACGGCCTGCAGGCGCTGGCGCTGCGCGCGGTGCCGCACCGCGGCCATGTGCTGCGCGAGTTCGACCTGGATGCCGCGCTCGCGCGCCGCCCCGCCGTGCTGCTGGTCGACGAACTCGCGCACAGCAACGCGCCCGGCGCGCGCCACGCCAAGCGCTGGCAGGATGTGGAGGAGCTGCTGGCCGCCGGCATCGAGGTCTGGTCGGCGCTCAACGTGCAGCACCTGGAAAGCCTGAACGGCACGGTGGGCGCCATCACCGGCATCCGCGTGCACGAGACCGTGCCCGACAGCGTGCTCGACGGTGCCGACGAGGTGGTGCTGGTGGACGCCACGCCGGACGAGCTGGCGGCGCGCCTGGCGGCCGGCAAGGTCTACCTGCCCCAGCAGGCCGAGCGCGCGGCACAGAATTTCTTCCGCAAGGGCAACCTGATCGCGCTGCGCGAAATCGCACTGCGCCGCACCGCCGAGCATGTGGAGGACGAGGTGCGCGACTGGCGCGTGGAGCAGTCCGGCGCGGCCCCGGCCTGGAACACCTCGGGCGCCGTGCTGGCCGCCGTGGGCCCCGACGAGGGCGCGGCGCAGACCGTGCGCGCCGCCGCGCGGCTGGCCGGGCAGCTCAACGTGCGCTGGCACGCCGTCTACGTCGAGACCCCGGCGCTCGCGCGGCTGCCCGCCAGCCAGCGCGACCGCATCCTGGCCGTGCTGCGCCTGGCCGACGAGCTGGGGGCTGAAACCGCCGTGCGCACGGGCGAGGACATCGCAGCCGAATTGACGACCCAGGCCCACCAGCTGAACTGCGCCACCTTGCTGATCGGCCGCAGCACGGCGCCACCATGGTGGCGACGTTGGCGCGCACCGCTGGCCGTGCGGCTGGCGCGCGCCGCGCCGGGCCTGGACCTGCTCAGCGTGGGCCGCAACGACAGCGCCCGCCGGCTGCCGCGCGCGCGGCTGGGGTACGAACCGGTGGCCTCCGGCGACGCCCGCTGGCCCGGCTATGCCTGGGCCGGCGGTGCCAGCGTGGCCGTGACGCTGCTGGCCACGCCGCTGTCGGGCCTGCTGGAGCTGACCAACATCGTGATGCTGTTCCTGCTCGGCGTGGTGGGCGTGGCCTGGCGCTTCGGCCGCGGGCCGGCCGCTTTCGCCGCCACGCTGAACGTGCTGGCATTCGACTTCTTCTTCGTGCAGCCGGCCTTCTCCTTTGCCGTGAGCGACGTGCAGTACCTGCTGACCTTCGGCGTCATGCTGGGCGTGGGGCTGCTCGTGGGGCAGCTGACGGCAGGGTTGCGCTTTGCGGCCAGCGTCTCGGCCAGCCGCGAACGCCGCGCGCAGTCGCTGTTCGAGCTCACACGCGAGCTCTCGGCGGCGCTGGAGAGTGGCCAGGTCGCCACGCTCGGTGCGGCGGCCGTGCACCGGCACTTCGGGGGCGAGGCGCTGGTGCTCGCGGCGGATCCGGCGGAGCACCTGCGCCTGCCCGCGCAGGCACCCGAAGGCCTGGACGCCAGCGTGGCGGACTGGACCTGGCGCCAGGCGCAGCCGGCGGGCCTGGCCACGGCCACGCTGGCAGCCCAGCCCTGGCATTACGTGCCGCTCAAGGCGCCCATGCGCGTGCGCGGCGTGCTGGCGCTGCGGCCGGCGCAGCCGCGCTGGCTGCTGATCCCCGAACAGGCCCAGCAGCTGGACACGCTGGCGCGGCAGATCGCCATCGCGCTGGAGCGCGTGCACTACGTGGAGGTGGCACAGCAGGCGCAGCTCGATGTCGAGTCCGAGCGGCTGCGCAACGCGCTGCTGAACGCGCTCTCGCACGATGTGCGCACCCCGTTGACCGCCTTGATCGGCCTGGCCGAATCGCTGCGCGGCCTGCCTGCCGGCGCGCAGGCACAGGCAGGCGACGCCATCGTGGCGCAGGCCCGCGCGCTGCACGCCTTGGTCGGCAACCTGCTGGACATGGCGCGGCTGGAGAACGACATGCACCTGCGGCGCGAATGGCAGTCGGTCGAGGAAGCGGTGGGCGCCGCCATCCGTGCAGCGCGGCCCGCGCTGGGCGAGCAGGCGGTGCAGACGGCGCTGCCAGCCGACCTGCCGCTGGTGGAGTTCGACGCCGTGCTCATGGAGCGCGTGCTCGTGAACCTGCTCGAGAACGCAGCGCGCTACGGTGCGCCACCCATCGTCATCGCGGCCGTGGCCTTGCCGCAGGCGCTGCAGCTCAGCGTGCGCGACCACGGCCCCGGCCTGCCTGCGGCGTGGCAAGGCCGCGAGCAGGCCCTGTTCGACAAGTTCACGCGCGGCCAGGCCGAGTCCGCCACGCCCGGCGTCGGCCTGGGCCTGGCGATCTGCAAAGCCATCGTGCAGGCCCACGGCGGCGAGATCAGCGCCAGCGATGCGGTCGGCGGCGGCGCAGAATTCCGCATCACCCTGCCGCGGCGCGATCCGCCCGCCCTGCCCGCATGAAGCCCCAGCCCGTTGCCATCGTCGTCGAGGATGAACCGCAGATCCGCCGCTTCGTGCGCGCTGCGCTCGAGGCCGAGGGCTGGCAGGTGCACGAGGCCGGCACCCAGCGCGAAGGCCTGGCGGCGGCCGGCACACGCCAGCCCGACCTCGTGGTGCTGGACCTGGGCCTGCCCGATGGCGATGGGCTGGCGCTGCTGCGCGATCTGCGCGGCTGGTCGGGCGTGCCGGTCATCGTGCTGTCGGCGCGCGTGGACGAGACCGACAAGATCGCCGCGCTCGATGCCGGCGCCGACGACTACCTGACCAAGCCGTTCGGCACCGGCGAGCTGCTCGCGCGCGTGCGGGCCAACCTGCGCCGTCCGCGCACGCCGCCTGGCGACGGGCCCGTGCAGGACGAGCCCGTGCTGCGGTTCGGCGAGGTCGAACTGGACCGCAGCGCGCGCCTGGTGCGCCGCGCGGGCGCCGAGGTGCACCTCACGCCCACCGAGTACCGCCTGCTCACGGTGCTCGCCGCCAACGCCGGCCGCGTGCTCACGCAACGCCAGCTGCTGCGCGAGGTGTGGGGGCCCAGCCACGTGGAGCACAGCCACTACCTGCGCGTCTACATGGCGCAGCTGCGGCAAAAGCTCGAGCCCGACCCGGCGCAACCGCGCCACCTGCTCACGGAGACGGCCGTGGGCTACCGGTTGGTGCTGTAGCGCGATCGCCAGAAAGAAAGGCCCGCACCTTGCGGCGCGGGCCTTCGTTCATTGGTCGCGATCGGCGTGCGGGGCGCGCAGGCTCAGACTTCGCCGCCCTGCTGCTGACCGTGGCGCACGGCGTACACGGCCTCGGCGCGGACGGCGTCGCGGGACAGCGTGCTCCTGGCAGTCGCCACGGCACCGGTGTCGGCGCCTTCGCCCAGCTCGGGCAGCGTGCCGTTGCGTTCGGCCTGCAGGTACTCGGCTCGCACGGCCTCGCGGGTCACACCGCTCTTCACCGCGCTGACCTGGGGCACATAGCCCACTTCACCGCTGGCGTTGTCGGCGGCGAAGCTGGGGGCGGCGGCCAAGGCGGCGGCAGTGATCATGGCAGTGGCAAAAAACTTGGTCGTCATGGTGTTCATCCTTGCAAATCGGTGGGAATCGATCCGGTTGCCGGGCCTTCCGGCGACCGCTTCGATGAACCGTTTGCGTGTGGCTCATCGATGGGATGAACTGTAGAACGTGCACCTGGAAAGAAAAACCGTCCCTGGTGCAATGGATCGTTTCCCGAAACGAAACAGTAGACCGTTCAAGCTTCCCGGTAGAAAGCCTCGACCACTCCCTTGAGCTTGATCAGCAATGGCCTGCCCTTGCGGTCCACGGTCTTGCCGGAGGGCACCTTGATCCAGCCTTCGGACAGGCAGTATTCCTCGACGTCGTGGCGTTCCTTGCCGTTGAAGCGGATGCCGATGTCGTGCTGAAACACCTCTGCGACATGGTGCGGGCTGCGCGGGTCGACGGAGAGATGGTCGGGCAGCGGGGGGCGGGTTGCGGCTTCTTGGTTCATGGGCGCGATTAGACCGCAGCCGGCACCCCCCACTCAGCGCAGCGTGCACAGGCCCCGGGGTGTGCGCACCTGCGCCTGCAGCCCCGGCACCGGTGCGTGGCGTAGCGACAGTGCGACGGCAGGCTCGGCCACGCCCAGCCGGTCCAGCACGGCCTGCACGCGCACGGGCTCCGGGTGCTGCAGTTCGAGCGCGACCAGGGTGCAGCCCAGGTCCGTCAGCATGGCCGCCGGATGCGTGGCCGAATCCCACTGGATCAGCACGGGCGCGGCGCCGCCCAGCGGCAGGCTACCGTCGGCCGGCACCGTGATGCGCCAGTCCAGCGCACCGCGGGACATGGGCAACACCTCACCCAGCGGCACGGGCACGGCAGCCACGGCACCCACGATGTCGGCGGTGCGCGCGACCCAGCAGGCCAGGCGTGGCGACGCATCGCCGGCCAGCGCGCCGAGGCCGAACCAGCGTGGCCGTGCGGGTGCCGGCGCTGCAGGGTCGGTTGCGATCACTTCCAGGTAGACCGCATCGCCCAGGCGCAGCAGCAGGTTGTGCGTGCCCATGCGGGCGTGCTGGCCACCCGGTTGCGGCCGCACGCCCAGCTGCGCGTACAGGTGGTCGCTGCCGGCCTGCAGCGTGGGTGCCACGATGGCGAGGTGGTCGATGCGGCTGGCGGTCATGTCAGCCCGCGGTCGGGCGCATCAGCACCTTCTCGCCCGTCGCCTGCTTGCCGTACACACCGATGGCCTCCAGCGTCAAGGCCTCGGCCAGGCCGACCTCGCGCGTGTAGTGGCTGGCGAAGGTGGTCGTCAGCTCGGCGGCCACGCGCGCCTTGAGCTGCTGCACATGGTGCGGCCCGATCTTCTGCAGGAAGGGGAACAGCAGCCAGCCGCCCACGCCCCAGGTCATGCCGAAGCCGCGCGCGAGCTCGATCGGGCCGCGGTCCAGGCTGCCGTAGACATAGACCTGCTTCATCACATTGCTGCCGTAGCGGCTGTAGGCGGCCTGCTCCCTGCGCGCGATGGCGGCCTCCATGGCCACCAGGATCTGGCCGGCCAGCTTGCCGCCGCCGATGGCGTCGAAGGCCAGCGTGGCGCCGGTGGCGGCGATGGCCTCGACCAGCGCCGACTGGAAATCGGCCTGGCTGCTGTCGACCACGTGCTGCGCGCCCTGCGCGCGCAGCAGCGCGGCCTGCTCGGGCTTGCGCACGACGTTGACCAGCGGGACGCCGTCCTTGAGGCAGATGCGGTTGAGCATCTGGCCCAGGTTGGACGCTGCTGCCGTGTGCACCAGCGCATGGTGGCCCTCGCGCCGCATGGTCTCCACCATGCCCAGCGAGGTCAGCGGGTTGACGAAGCACGAGGCGCCCTGCGCCGCCGTGGCACCCTCGGGCAGGGGCAGGCACTGTGTGGCCGCGATGGCGCGGTACTCGGCGTACATGGCGCCGCCCAGCAGCGCGACCTTCTTGCCCAGCAGGCCCTGGGCTGCGGCCGAGGCGCCGGCGGCGACCACGGTGCCCGCGCCCTCGTTGCCGACGACCATGGACTGGCCGACCCGGCCAGCCGCCGCGGCGAAGGCCGCGGGCGACAGGCTGGCCGTGACGACGGGTCGTGCGGCCGTGCCCGACACCTTCGCCGTGGCCAGGTCGGCGCCGGCCAGCAACAGCCCCAGGTCCGAGGGGTTCAGCGGCGACGCCTCCACACGCACCACGACCTCATCGTCGTGCGTGGGCTCGGGCATGGGGACCTCGGCGAGCGACAGTTCGAGCGTGGAATCGGGGCGGATCAGCGAGCGCAGTTGCAACGGCATGGGCGGTCCTTGGATGGGTGGTTCGGCGAACCATCCAGTATAGGAAGCGCACCGCGCTCGGCGCGCCGTACAAGGCGCGCAGATGACAGCGCTCAGGAGAACTGCGCCTTGTCCAGGCCGAAGGCCTTGTCGGCCGAGCCCGGCACACTGCGAAAGGCGATGCTCAGGCGGTTCCAGGCGTTGATGCCCATCACGTTGTGGGTCAGCTCCACGAGTTCCTTTTCCGGGAACTCGGCCAGCACTTCCGCGTAGATGGCGTCTGGCACGCCGTGCGCCGGCAGGCGGGTCAGCACCTCGGTCCAGGCGAAGGCGGCGCGCTCGCGGGCGCTGAAGAGCGGCGATTCGCGCCAGATCGCCACATGGTGCAGGCGCAGTTCGCCCTCGCCGTGCAGCTTGGCCTGCTTGACGTGCATGTCCAGGCAGAAGGCGCAGCCGTTCATCTGCGAGGCGCGGATCTCGATGAGCGCCAGCAGGCCGGCGTCCAGGGCGCCCTTCTTGGCGGCGATGCTGTAGTCGGACAGCTTCTTGTAGAGCTCGGGGACTTGC
>CAJYRH010000433.1 GCA_913776795.1 uncultured Pseudorhodoferax sp.
GGCATGCGTGCCGGACTGCGGTGCACAGGCCATCGGCAGCGCACCACCCCAATATGCGCGCGCCCGACTGTGCCCGGCAGCGCATGCCGCAGCCGCCAGCCGGCCCAGCTGCACCGTCCGTCCGGTCCCTGGCACCGCCGGCCTGGATAGGCCACCCTGCGCTGCGGCTCCGCGGTTGTTCGCTCGACGGAGATGACATATAAATCAAAGAGTTTGCTTCAAAATCGTTGCAAATCCGGTGCGTGGCGCTCGGCCGCAGCACCGCGGTCCACGGCCGGCACTGCCGGCCTTCTTCCGCCGCGCACAGGTCTGGAGACACATGAACGAAGTAGGCCTGGGGGCCTTGGCGCTGGTTCTTTTCGGCCTCACTGCGCTGGCGACGCTGCGGCTGTCCAGGACACGGCGGGAACTGCAACAGCTGCGGGCCGACGCGGAGCAGCGTGCGGCGGCGCTGTCGGAGAGCGAGGCGTTCATGCGCACGCTGACCGAAACCAGCCAGGCCAGCCTGGTCGTGACCGACCGGGCCGACCGGCTGCGGCATGTGAACAGCCAGTGGCTTCAGCTGTTCGGCTACGCGGCCGCGGACCTTGCCACCCTGTCCGTGGCCACGGTGCACGCCGACGGCGAGGCCGCCCGCGCACGGCTGCATGCGCAGATGCAGCGCGACGGCGCGCTGCGCCACTGCGAGACGCGCTTTCGGCGCAAGGACGGCTCCGAGTTCTGGGGCCTCATGGATTCGGCACGCGTGCGCATCGGGGGCGAGGTGCTGCGGGTGACATGGATCACCGACAACACCGAGGAGCATGCCGCCGCCGAGCGGCTGCGTGCGCTCGCGGCCGAGCAGGAGCTGCTGCTGCAGAACCTGCAGGTGGGCATCGTCTACACCGGCGACGGCAAACTGCTGCGCGCCAACCCGCGCTTCGCCGAGATGTTCGGCTTCGCCGACACCGAGACCCTGGTGGGCCGCGGCAGCGCCTGCCTGTACCCGGACGAGGCCGAGCTCAAGCGCTTCGGCGCCGAGGTCGGGCGGGCCTTTGCCGCCGGCCAGGTGTTCAGCGGCGAATGGAAGGCGGCGCGGCAGGACGGCAGCACCTTCGACGCCTATGCCCGCGCGCGCGCCATCAGCCATCCGGGCTACCAGTACGCCACGATCTGGATGATCGACGACATCACCGAGCGCAAGCGTTCGGAGGAGGCGCTGCGCGTGGCGCACGCAGCGCAGCTGGCGATCTTCGAGGCCGCCAGCGTGGGCATCGGCATCCTGCGCGACGGCGTGATCCTGCGCTGCAACCGGCGGCTCGAGGAGATCTTCGGCTACGCCCATGGCGAACTGGAGGGCAAGCCCACGCGGATCTGGTACCCCAGCGATGCCGCCTACCAGGAGGGGCGGCGCATCGCCAACGCGCGCATCGGCGAGCGCAGCCGCTACGACCTGCAGTTGCGGCGCGCAGACGGCACGCTGTTCTGGTGCCGCATGCAGGCCCGCTACATCGACCCCAATTCCACGCACGGCAGCGTCTGGGTGATGGAGGACGTGACCGAAGAGAACCAGGCCGCCGAGGCGCTGCGCGAGGCCAAGCGCCTGGCGGACGAGGCGACGCAGGCCAAGTCCATGTTCCTGGCCAACATGAGCCATGAGATCCGCACGCCGATGAACGCCATCATCGGCATGTCGCACCTGGCGCTCAAGACCGCGCTGGACCCGCGCCAGCGCGACTACATCGCCAAGGTGCACGGCGCCGGCACGGCGCTGCTGGGCATCGTCAACGACATCCTGGACTTCTCCAAGATCGAGGCCGGCAGGCTGGAGATCGAGCACGTCCCGTTCGCACTGGCCCAGGTGCTGACCAATGTCACCACGCTGCTGGACGACAAGGCGCACGAAAAGGGCCTGGCGCTGACGGTGGAGGTCGCGCCCGAGGTGCCGCCCGCGCTGGTCGGCGATCCGCTGCGCCTGGGCCAGGTGGTGACCAATCTGGTCAGCAATGCCATCAAGTTCACCGAAGAGGGCCACGTGGCCGTGCGGGTGCTGCTGCTCGAACGCCGGGCCGACGGCGTGCAGCTGCAGCTGGAGGTGCGCGACAGCGGCATCGGCATGACGCAGGCGCAGACCGCGCGGCTGTTCCAGGCGTTCTCGCAGGCAGACGGCTCGACCACGCGCAAATACGGCGGCACCGGCCTGGGCCTGACCATCAGCAAGCGGCTGGTCGAAGCCATGGGCGGCAGCATCGCGGTGGACTCCACGCCGGGCCGTGGCAGCAGCTTCTGGTTCACCTTGCGCATGGGCGTGGCGGAGCGCAGCACCCTGCCCGCAGCGCCCACGCCCGCCGTGCCGGACGGCATGCCGCTGGGCGGCGTGCGCCTGTTGCTCGCCGAGGACAACGAGATCAACCAGCAGATTGCGGTCGAACTGCTGGAGAGTGCCGGTGCGTCCGTCACGGTCGCGGAGAACGGCCGGGTCGCGCTCGACCTGCTGACGGCGGGCGGCCCCTTCGATGCGGTGCTGATGGACCTGCAGATGCCGGTCATGGACGGCATGCAGGCCACGGCGCAGATCCGCGCCGATGTCCGCTTCGCGCAGCTGCCCGTCATCGCGATGACCGCCCATGCCATGGTGGAGGAGCGCGAGCGCTGCCTGGCCGCCGGCATGGTGGACCACATCACCAAGCCCATCGACCCGCCCAGCATGCTGCAGACGCTGGCACGCTGGGTGCAGCCGCGCCCCGACGCGCCCGGCACGCCAGGCACGGCTGCGCCACCGGCCGGCGCACCCGCGGCCGTGCCAGCCCTGCCCGTGGTGGCCGGGCTGGACACCGCCGCCGGGCTGGCCCGCGCGGGCGGCAAGCACGGGCTGTACCTGCGCCTGCTGCAGCAGTTCCAGGAGCGCCAGGCCGATGCCGGCACCCGCATTGCCACCGCCCTGGCGTCGCAGGACGGCGCCACCGCCCAGCGCATCGCCCACACCGTGCGCGGCGTCGCGGGCAACCTGGGTTTGGGCGCCGTGCAGCAGCAGGCCCAGGCGCTGGAGATGGCCATCGGCGCAGGTGCCCCGCATGGCGCGGCGCTGGCCGACTTCGAGCAGGCGCTGGCAGCAGCCGTCGCCGGGCTGCGCGCCGCACTGGCGCACGCAGCGCCGGGCAGCACGCCCCCTGAACTGCACGCCCCCGCCGTGCCCAGGCCTGCCGAACTGGCACAGCACGCCGCCCGGCTGGCCGCGCTGCTGGAGGCCAGCGACAGCGACGCGGGCGACTACTTCCATGCGCACCGATCCGCACTGCGCCAGCTGCTGGGCGACAGCGTGGCCGCGCGCATCGCCAGCGCGCTGCAGGACTACGAGTTCGATGCGGCGCTGGAGCAGCTGCGCGGCGCCGTGCAGGCGCAGGGCATCGCCGGCTAGGCGGCGGCGCACGACCGGCCACGTAACATGCGGCCGCTTCATTCGCCGAGGAGATCCATGCCGTCCGCCCCATTGACCTGGCTGTGCCCGCCCGCGCAGCGCCTCAGCCGCCGCCGGCTCGTCCAGTTCGCACTGGCTGCCAGTGCCGCGCCTGCACTGGCCCAACCGCTGGATGGCGGCCCGCTGCGCATCGTCGTCGGCTATCCGCCCGGTGGCGCGACCGACCGCGTGGCCCGCATCGTCGGCGACAAGCTGGCGGCCAGGCTCGGCGTTCCGGTGCTCGTGGAGAACAAGCCCGGCGCGGGCGGCCGCCTCGCGGCGCAACAGGCCAAGGCCACGCCAGCCGGCCAAAACCTGCTGATGCTGGCCAACCCTGCCGTCATGGTGGTGGCGCCGCTGGTGTTCAAGGACAACGGCTACGACGCCGAGCGCGACTTCGTGCCCGTCGCCCATGTCAACGACTACGAGTTCGGCCTGGCGGTGTCCACGGCCGTGCCGGTCAAAGAGCTTTCGCACCTGCTGGCCTGGATGCGCGCCAATCCCGACCAGGCCAACGTGGGCGTGCCCGCCACGGGCAGCCTGCCGCACTTCTTCGCGCTGATGCTGGGTGCGAAGGCCGGGGTGCGCACCGAAGTCATCGGCTACAAGGGATCGGCCCCGGCCATCACCGACCTGATCGGCGGCCAGCTGCCCGTGGCGGTGGACACCTTCGACGTGCTGGTGCCGCAGCACGAGGCCGGCAAGCTGCGCGTGCTGGCCGTCTCGGGCAACAGGCGCTCGGCCTTCGCGCCCGGCGTGCCGACCTTCAAGGAAGCCGGCCTGGACCTGGCCGCGCTGGGCTGGAACACCTTCTTCGCGCCCGCCACGATGCCGCCCGAGAAGGCCGCGCGCCTGGCCAGCGCCATCCACGAGGTCATGCAGGACCCGGACACGCAGCGCAAGTTCACCGACACCCGCATGCAGCCCGTGGTCGCGACGCAGGCGCAGACGGCGGCCATGCTCAAGGCCTACCGCGCCCAGTGGGCGCCCGTGGTGCAGAAGTCGGGCTACCAGCCGTGAGCGGAGCAGCCGTTCGCTGCGTCACGCACCGCGTGCGTGTGGAGTTCGGTGACTGCGACCCCGCCCGCATCGTCTGGTTTCCCAACTATTTCCGCTGGATCGACGCAGCCGGCCGCAACTTCTTCGTCGAATGTGGTGTGCCGCCATGGCATGAAATGGAAAAGGAACGCGGCATCCTGGGCACGCCCATCGTCGACACGCGCGCGCGCTTCGTTGCTACCGCCAGCTACGGCGACCTGCTGGACATTGCGGTGACCGTGCCCGAATGGCGCCGCAGCAGTTTCGCGATGCACCACCGCGTCACGCGCGGCGACACGCTCATCATGGAATGCGACGAGGTGCGCATCTTCGCCGCGCACCGCGCGGACCACGCGCCCGGCATCCGCGCCGTGCCGATCCCTGAGGACCTGCGCGCGCTCTGCAGTTGAAGGCGGTGCGTCGCCTGTGTTGCAACCGGCAGGCCGCCGCCGGTGCATGCTCTGCCTTCCCATACCGAAGGAGGCAACGCATGTCACTGTTCTCACTGGCCGGCCAGGTGGCCATCATCACCGGATCCTCGCGCGGCATCGGCCGCGCCATCGCCGAGCGCATGGCCGAACATGGCGCCAGGGTCGTGATCTCCTCGCGCAAGGCCGAGGCGTGCGAGGAAGTCGCCGCCGCGATCTGCGAGCAACACGGCGAAGACGCAGCGGTCGCCATCCCGGCCAACATCTCGTCCAAGGACGAACTGCGCCACCTGGTCGCGGAGACCACGCGGCGGCTCGGCCCCGTCGATGCGCTGGTCTGCAACGCGGCGAGCAACCCCTACTACGGGCCGATGGCCGGCATCGAGGACGCGCAGTTCCGCAAGATCCTGGAGAACAACGTCATCGCCAACCACTGGCTGATCGGCTTTGCCGCACCCGGCATGCTGGAGCGGCGGCGCGGCAGCATCACCATCGTCTCGTCCATCGGCGGGCTGCGCGGCTCGTCCATCATCGGCGCCTACTGCATCTCCAAGGCGGCCGACATGCAGCTGGCACGCAACCTGGCGGTGGAGTACGGCCCGCACAACGTGCGCGTGAACTGCATCGCGCCGGGGCTCATCAAGACCGACTTCGCGCGGGCGCTGTGGGAGGACGAGGCGTTGCTGGCCACGCGCACCGCCACCACGCCGTTGCGCCGCATCGGCGAGCCCGACGAGATCGCCGGCGCGGCGGTGTTTCTGGCCTCGCAGGCCGGCGCCTTCATGACCGGCCAGAGCCTGGTCATCGACGGCGGCGTGACGTGCTGAGCCCCCCCATACGGACGTCTCACTTCGTGTAGACATCCGATCCCCCTCCGGGGGCGCCGCCAGCGGACTGGCAGAGCCAGTTCCGCGGCGTCTGCTGGCATGGCCTGCTCCGCGGCCTTCAGAACAGCGTCTGACGATCCAAAGCCGTGTCTTGCGAATGCGGCGCGTCGCCCGGTGCTGATCGGCCTTCAGCCAGGCCTTCGAGCACACCGCGCACCTGCGCCAGCACCGCATCGGCCTGGGCCCGGTCGGCCTTGGCCATGCCGCGCGAAATCGCCATCGCGCCGACCAGCGCGGCCACCACGGTGCTGGCCAGCGCCTCGCGCCCGGCCGGCGCCGTGTCTTCGGGCAGGGTCGCCATGACGCCCGCCCGCAATTCGGCAAATGCATCGGCGTAGCTGCGGCTGACGGCCTCGCCCTGGCGCGCGGTCTCGCAGGCGGTCGAGACCAGCGGGCAGCCCGTGGCCATGTCGTCGCGCACCTTCAGGCTCAGGTAGCGGTCCAGGTACCCCGAGAACGTGCGCGGGTGCACCGCGCCAGCCAGCCCGGGTGGCGACGCACGGCCGTGGCCCGCCTGGAACGCGTGCTGGAAAGCCTGCGCTGCCAGGTCCTGCTTGTCCGCGAAATGCTTGTACAGCGCGCCGTGCGTCAGCCCCGCCTGGCGGCACACGTCGGCCACGCCCACACCGTCGATGCCGTGCTGCTTGAAAAGCTGGCCCGCGGCCTCGAGCAAGGCCAGCTTGTTCTGCTGCGCCTGTTCCCTGGTCACTTTCATCGCATGCCCCTGCGTTGACAATTTTTGATTGCGGTCATTATCATTGAACCCTTCGCCACCTCCAAGAACTACCACACACCATGCTGGCCCACCGTCTTGCCGCGCTGCTGCAGCGCCGCGGAATCCACTATGCCTGGGCCATCGCGGCCATCACGTTCCTGGCCATGCTCACGACCTCGGCCGCGCTCGGCCTGCCCGGCGCGCTGATGCAACCGCTGGGCAAGGAATTCGGCTGGACGACGACCCAGCTCTCCTCCGTGTTCGCGACCCGCTTCGCGCTGTACGGGCTGCTGGGCCCTTTCGCGGCCGTGGTGCTGCTGCGCTATGGCGTCTCGCGCGTGGTGGCATTCGCGGCCGCCATCATCGCCAGCACGCTGGTGCTCGGCCTGTTCATGCACACGCTGGGCGAGGCCTTCGTGCTGTGGGGCCTGGTGCTGGGCATCGGCACCGGGCTCACGGCCATGGTGCTGGGCGCCATGGTGGCCAACCGCTGGTTCGTGCAGCGCAAGGGGCTGGTCATGGGCCTGCTGGCCGGCAGCAGCGCCACCGGGCAGTTGCTGTTCCTGCCACTGGCGGCCTGGCTCATCGAGCAGCACGGCTGGCGCTGGGCGTTGCTCCCGGTGGTGGCCGCCTCGGCGCTGGTGTGCTTGCTGGTGCTGCTGTTCATGCGCGACAGTCCTGCCCAGCTGGGACTGACGGCCTTCGGCGCCGACCCGGCCGCACCGCCGGCGCAGCCGGCGCCCCGCGCCGACTGGATGCTGCCGTTCCAGACCCTGGCGAGCGCATCGCGCGTGCCAGCCTTCTGGATCCTCGCGGGCACCTTCTTCATCTGCGGGCTGAGCACCAACGGCCTGGTGCAGACGCACTTCATCTCGCTGTGCGGCGACTACGGCATGGGCCCGGTGCCGGCGGCCTCCGTCCTGGCCATGATGGGCATCTTCGACCTGATCGGCACCACGGCGTCGGGCTGGCTTTCCGACCGCTACGACAGCCGCAAGCTGCTGTTCTGGTACTACGGCCTGCGCGGGCTGTCGCTGTTCTGGCTGCCGTACTCGGAGTTCACGATCGCCGGCCTGTCGCTGTTCGCCGTGTTCTACGGGCTGGACTGGATCGCCACCGTGCCGCCCACAGTCAAGCTCGCGGCGGCCGAGTTCGGGCCCGAAAGCGCGGCGCTGGTGTTCGGCTGGGTGTTCGCATCGCACCAGCTCGGCGCGGCCGTGGCTGCCTACGGCGCGGGCCTGTCGCGCTCGGTGCTGGCCTCGTACACGCCGGCCTTGTTCACAGCAGGCGCGGCCTGCCTGGTGGCGGCAGGGTCGGTGCTGCTGATT
>CAJYRH010000434.1 GCA_913776795.1 uncultured Pseudorhodoferax sp.
CAACGGGAATGCCGTGGTCGGTACCACGCGCGGCATCTGCTGGATGGGCCACGGCCCGCGCTCGGACCCGCGCGCCCGAGACGCCGCAGGCCGTGGCGCTCCGGCAGATGCCGCGCGTGGTACCGACCACGGCATTCCCGTTGCCTTCGAAGCAGCCCCCTCGGGCGAGGCGTGCAGGCCGTCAACCAAGGCGCGCGCACGCAGCTGCGCGAACAGCGCCCGGCCATGGGCTTGCTTGCAACGGCGCTCGGCATGGCGAAAGCGCGCCAGCAGCACCTGGCGGTCGATCACCAAGGCGGCGCTGCCGGTGAACACCATGTCGGGCAGGCCGGGCACGGGCGGCATCGTCTCGACCACGGCCGCCCAGGCGTTCGCAGGTGGGGCGCACGGGGTTCCAGCCGACCTGTGCCTGGCGGCGCAGCGTGGCGCCGTCGGGCCGCCAGCGGTCTGGCTCCATCCTGGGGGTGTTGGTGTAGGACACCTCGAAATGCGCGGGCGTGCTCATGCGCAGACGCTGGAGTGCATGCGTTTCCTTGGACAGCACGGCGGCCTGGGCCGTGCGCTGCACCACATCGCGCGTGCCGGCATGCGCCGGGCCCAGTTCCACGCCGACCCACAGGCCCCTTGCGCACATGACGCGCACCAACGCCGGCCCCGCCCTGGAATCGTCTCGACCAGCACGGCGCAGGTGCTGGCTGTGGTGGCAGCGCGTACGCTGGCCGCGTCGCCGAAGTCGAACCCGCGAACGCCTGGCGTGAACGGGGCGAGGCCGGTGCGGCAGGACGGCTCGCTGGACGCGCTGATGGCGGCGCTCGATGCCGACTGGGATGGCTCATCGTCGGGCGCGCCATGCTCGCGTCGTCCTCGACCGGCAACTCGGAGCGGATGGGCTGGCGGTCCGTGGCAATCTCCCGTGGTCTGTGGAACTGTGGAGCCCCATGCGGCTGCCGCAGCGAATGCGCAGGTCACGCACTGCCGGCACCGGCACGGTTTTCGACGACCACTGCCGAACCGGAAGTCGCTGCTTCCCGGACTACAGCTGCAATACGCGCGGCCCGCGCTGTCATGCGGGTGTGCACGCCGCCTTGGAGCATCACGCCATCACGCCATCACGCCATCACGCCATCACACACGATCGGAGCACACGCCATGCGAACCACCTTCTTCCTGCTCACGGCACGCCGTGGGGCCTTGGTCGCCGTCGTCGCGGCCAGCGCCTTGCTGGGCGCCTGCACCACGGTCGTGCGGGAGCCTGCCCACACGGTCGTGCGTGAGATGCCGGCGCCCCTCGTGGAGGTGGTTCCGGCCGCGCCTGCAGTGGGGCTGCACTGGGTTCCCGGCCATTGGGCATGGCGCGAGGGCAACTGGCGCTGGATCGGCGGGCGCTATGTCGCGAGCGCCGTGCCGCCCATGCCTGCGCCCTATGTCGAGATGATTCCCGCCCCGCCCTCGTCTGCGCACGTCTGGGTACGCGGCCACTGGTATTGGGGCCAGCACGGATGGGAGTGGGCGCGCGGCGCCTGGGTGCAGCGCTGAGTGCTGCCCAAGCCAGCGAAAGGCCGCCGAACACCTTGACCGTCCGCAGTCCGGTGTGGGTCTCGATCTTCTCGATGCCCAGCGCAGAGTCTTGCAGCCAGCCATTGGCCAGGCGCCGGATCGCGCCAGATCGGCGCAGGCGCTGCGCGTGAGGTCGCGTACCGGCCGCTGAGCAGGTAGCAGGCAACGACCTGGGCCGTGGCCAGACTGCGCGACCCGAGACGGCGTGCTGCGGCCTGGCGCTGCGCCTTGAGCGCGATCGCCGCGAAGCAGGCGCTGGCCAGGCCAGCGGCCTGGCGGTTGAGCACGGCGCGGTAGCCGGCGATGCGTCCCTGCTGATCGAGTTTGCGCACGTGGTTCAGCGTGGCCCGCGCCGACAGGTGCAGTTCTTCGGACAGCGCTTGCATGCTGGTTCGCCTGTCGCGCTGCAACAGCTCCGGGAGGCGCAGGCCGCTGCGGTCGAGCGCCATCGGCGGCCGGCGCCGCTAGATCGCCTTGACCGAGGCCAGCCGCCGCAGGATCTGCTGCACCGTGTCCGACTGCATGCTGCGGTAGAGCAAGGCCTCTTCCGCGTCCTTGGCCAGGATCACGGATTCGTTGAAGCTCAGTTCGCGCTGCTGCAGGATCTCGGTGTCGGGGATCAACTCGGCGCCCTGCGCGTTGCGCAGCCGGAAGCGAAAGCGCAGGCGCAGCTGCAGCTCGCGCACTTCGCCCGACGAGGTGCGGCCCACCACCACGCGCTCGCGCTGGTCGAGGGTCGGCTCCAGCCGCACATCGGCCTTCTGGCCAGCCACCGGGTCGGTGATGACCTCCACGCGGCCCGTGCCAAGCAGGTTGCGGCGCAGCTCCAGCCCCATCGGGGAGGTCGGCGGCATGGCCACGTAGATCGTCTTGAAGGCGAACTCCGGAGGCTGGCGCAGCTGAAAACCGCAGCCGGCCAGCGGAAGCACGGCGGCGCCGGCGAGCGTGCCGGTGAGGAACTGGCGGCGGCTGGCCATCACAGCACCAGGTTGACGAGGCGGCCCGGCACCACGACCACCTTCTTGGGCGTGGCGCCGTCCGCGAACTTGGCGTACATCTCGTGCGCCAGCGCGGCGGCCTCGATGGTGGCCTTGTCGGCACCGGCCGGCACGCGGATCGCGCCGCGCAGCTTGCCGTTGATCTGCAGCATGAGCTCGACCTCGTCTTGTTCCAGCGCACTGGCGTCGACCTGCGGCCAGGGCGCGTCGAGCAGCTCGCCGAAGCGCTGGTCATAGCCCAATTCCTTCCACAGCACGTGCGTGACGTGCGGCGTGGCCGGGTACAGACAGCGCAGCAGGATGCCGAAGCCCTCGGCCAGCGCGATCGGCGCGCCCGCGGCGTCGACGGCCTTGAAGTTCTCCAGCGCGTTGAGCAGCTTCATGGCGCCGGAGACCACGGTGTTGTACTGCATGCGCTGGTAGTCG
>CAJYRH010000435.1 GCA_913776795.1 uncultured Pseudorhodoferax sp.
GCTGCACGGCAAGATGGTGTTCGAGGCCAAGTCCTCGCTGGCCAACAAGGGCAAGGCCCTGGGCGCCTTTCTGGCAGAGCCCCCGTTCGCCGGCCGCAAGCCCGTCTTCCTGGGTGACGACACCACCGACGAGCCCGGCTTCCAGGTGGCCCAGGAGCTGGGCGGCGTGGGCATCAAGGTCGGACCGGGCGACACCCTGGCGCGCCAGCGCATCGCCGGCCCGGCCGCCGTGCGCGCCGGCCTTGCCGACTGGCTCGCCCTCTGACCCGCTGACCCGCATCCCAGCTCCGAACGCAACCCAAGAAAAGGAACAACGCGTGGCCCGTCTCGTGTGCATCTCCAACCGTGTCGCCGATCCCCGCAAGACCGAAGCCGGCGGCCTCGCCGTCGCACTGTCGGGCGCCCTGCAGGCCAACGGGGGAATGTGGTTCGGCTGGAGCGGCAAGATCCTGCCCAAGGATGGCGCGACGCCCGCCGACACGCCGGTGCATCAACAACAGGCAGGCAACGTCACCCTCGCCACGCTGGACCTGTCGCAGTGGGACCACGACGCCTACTACCTGGGTTACTCCAACGCCGTGCTATGGCCGGTGTTCCACTACCGGCTGGACCTGGCGGATTTCGATGCCGGCTACATCGACGGCTACCGCCGCGTGAACCAGCTGTTCGCAGCCAAGCTCATGCCGCTGCTCAAGGAAGACGACATCGTCTGGGTGCACGACTACCACATGATCCCGCTGGCCAGCGAGCTGCGTGCGCTGGGCTGCCGCAACCGGATCGGCTTCTTCCTGCACATCCCGCTGCCGCCGCCGCAGATCTTCACGGCGATCCCGGCACACGACTGGCTGGCCCGGGCCCTGTTCGCCTATGACCTCGTGGGCTTCCAGAGCGAGGCCGACCTGGAGCACTTCAACCGCTACGCCGCCACCGAATCGCGCGCCGAGGACCGCGACGGCGATGGCCGCCGCTGGCGCGCCTTCGGCCGCACGCTGCGCACGGCAGCATTTCCGATCGGCATCGACGTGGAGGAGTTTGACGCGCTCACGCACGCGCACGACGCCACCGAGATGTACCGCCGCATGCGCGAGGAGTACTCGCGCCGCCAGCTGCTCGTGGGCGTGGACCGGCTCGACTATTCCAAGGGCCTGCCGCAACGCCTGCGCGCCTTCCGCGAGCTGCTGCGCCGCCATCCGGACAACATCCGCCGTGCCACGCTGATCCAGATTGCCGCACCGAGCCGCGAGGACGTGGACGCCTATGGCGACATCCTGCGCGAACTGGAAAGCCTGGCCGGCTCCATGAACGGCGACTTCGGCGAACTCGACTGGATCCCCGTGCGCTACATGCACCGCACGATGGCGCGCAAGCGGCTGCCCGGGCTCTACCGCGCCGCGCGTGTGGCCCTGGTCACGCCGCTGCGCGACGGCATGAACCTCGTGGCCAAGGAGTTCGTCGCCGCGCAGGACCCGGAAGACCCTGGCGTGCTGGTGCTCTCGCGCTTCGCCGGTGCCGTGGAGCAGATGCGCGAGGGGGCGGTGTTGGTCAACCCCTACGATAGCACCGCCACGGCCGATGCCATCCAGTTCGCGTTGCAAATGCCGCTGGCAGAGCGTCGCCGCCGCCACCAGCACCTGATGACCACGATCCGCCAGTTCGACGTGCACTGGTGGTGCAAGGCCTTCCTGGACGAGCTGGCTGCCGCCGATGCCGAAGAGACCGGCCCGGACTGGCTGCGTCTCTAGCCGGCCCTTCTTACGCCATGCGGGGGACGCTGGTGCCCCGCGGCACTTGACGACGCGGCCCCACCTCCCACAATCGGCTGCCGATGCACCCTGCGGACACCAGCAACGCGCCCCTGGAGGCTGCCACCGGGCGGCGCGGGCCGGCGACGCTGCTGCGCCGGCGCAGCCACCGCGAATGGGCACTGTGGACATGTCTGTGCGTGCTGACCCTGGCGTTCGCAGCGCATACCGCATGGAACCGCCGCGAACTCGCCATCGCCACCGACCTCGGGCGCCTGCAGGGCCAGGCCGAGGCCGTGGAGCGGCAGCTCACGCTGCAGTTGCAGGCCGTCGACGCCGCGCTGGCCGGTGCACGCCAGCTCCTGCCCGACGAGCTTGCCCATGCCCATCCCACGCCTGCGCAGCTCAGCCTTCTCGCCGATGCCATGCCCGGCGTGCGCGGCATGCAGCTGGCCGACCGCCATGGCCGGGTGGTGGCCGCCAGCCAGCCCGAGCAGGTCGGGCGCGACGTGAGCCGCCATGGCTACTTCACGACCGCGCGCGCGGGCCGGGACGGCAGCACCCTGCATGTCTCGCCGCCGTTCCGCTCGGTCCTCGGAAACTTCACGACCGTGCTCTCGCGTGCGATGTACGCGCCGGACGGCACGTTCGCGGGCGTCGTCAGCGCCTCGCTCGACGTCGCGTATTTCGAGGTGGTGCTGCGGGCTGTGCTCTACGCGTCCGACGCCGGCGCCACCATCGTGCACGGCAGCGGCGCCATCGTCGTGAGTTCGCCGCTGGACGATGCACGGCCCGGCACCAACCTGGATGCGCCGGGATCGCATTTCCGCGCGCACATGCAGAGCGGACGCCCGCACAGTTTGCTGCGCGCCCAGATGGGCCCGGGCAACGATCTGCACATGGTGGCCATGCGCAGCGTCGCGCCCCCGACCCTGCAGCTCGACCAGCCTCTCGTGGTGCGCATGAGCCGGCGCAGCGACGCCGTGCTCGCCCCCTGGTGGACCGAGACACGCAACGAGTTGATGCTGCTTTTGCTCGGCATGGCCATCAGCGGCGTCTGGCTGCGCTGGCACCAGGGCCGGCGCCACCTGCAGGAGCGCACCGAGCGCAATGCCGCGCGCTCCGAGCGTGAAAGCGCGCGCCGGCTCGAATTCGGCCTGCGCGGCGCCGACCTTGGCCTGTGGGAGTGGAACCTGGAGGACGACACCATCGCCGTCAACGCACGCGAGATGGAGATGCTGGGTTATCCGCCCGCCGACGCGCCGCTGCGCGCGGACTTCTGGCGCGCACTGCTGCACCCGGACGACCAGGCCGAAGCCGACCAGGCCACCGCCGCCCACCTGCGCAACGAGACCCCGAGCTACCGGCTGGAGCACCGCCTGCGCCACCGCGATGGCCACTGGCTCTGGGTGCTGACCCATGCGATGGTGATGCAGCGCAACGGCCGTGGCGAGCCGACGCGGGTGGTCGGCACGCACCTGGACATTTCCGATCGCAAGCGCTCGCAGCTCGAACTCGAACGCATCAATGCCCAGCTTGCCGCGCTGTCGCTGACCGATGGCCTGACCGGCGTGGCCAACCGCCGCCAGTTCGACCAGACCTTGGCGCTGGAGTGGTCCCGCGGTCTGCGCAACCGCCAGCCGCTGGCCCTGCTGATGCTGGATGTGGACCACTTCAAGCGCTACAACGACCACCTGGGACACCCCGAGGGCGATGCGGCGCTGCGCGCCGTCGCCCAGCTGCTGTCGGCCTGCCTGCGCAATCCCGTGGAAAAGCTCATGCGTTACGGCGGCGAGGAGTTCGCCGTGCTGCTCGTCAATGCCGACGCACGCGCAGGCGCCCGCGTGGCCCAGCGCTGCCTGGACGCCATCGCCCAGGCCCGCCTGCCGCACCCGGATTCGCCGCTGTCGCCGTGGATCAGCGTGAGCATCGGCGTGGCCAGCCTGGTGCCGCAACCCGAGCACCTGGCCGAACAGCTGGTGATGGCCGCCGATGCCGCGCTGTACCGCGCCAAGCAGCAGGGCCGTGCGCGCTACGAGACCGCCACCGACGAGGACGCCCTGCGCCGCCCGACGGGCATGCAGCCGCTCATGCCGTGAGTTCCTGCGCAGCCGGCTTGCGCGCATCGACCCAGTAGACGGCCGCAGGCAGCGCCTGCAGCGCATCGGCCAGCCGCAGCGGGCCGCGCGGAAGCCGGCGCGGCACATGCCCGAGCAGCTCCAGCGCCGTCACGTCGCCAGCGCTGCCGCTCCAGTCCTTGAAGGCCGGTGTGAGGTCGACGCTGGCATCGCCCCAGCAGGCCTCGCCCACGGGCGCGGCATCGGCATCCTTGAGCAGGCGGGCGAACAGGCGCGCCGCCAGCACCACGAGCAGACCTTCCGGCGTGCGCCGCGCGTAGGCCACCACATGCTCGCGCGCACGGCCTGTCCCGCGCAGCGGGATGTAGGCCCCGCTTTGCAGCAGCGCAGGATCCTCCCGGCGCAAGGCGAGCAGGCGCCAGGTGGCCCACAGCTTGAGGCGGCCATCGGCCGGCGTCCCCGCCATGCGCGCCAGGCCTGCGAGGCGGTCGGGCTCGGCCGCCAGCAGCAGCGCCTCGTGGGCCGCCAGCGTGCCCTGGCGCCTGGCGTAGTCCACGGGCCGCCGGTTGTCGGGATCCACCAGGCTCAGGTCCTGCATCTCGTTGCCCTGGTAGATGTCGGGCACGCCGGGCGAGGTGAACTTGATGACCACCATCGACAGGCTGTTCA
>CAJYRH010000436.1 GCA_913776795.1 uncultured Pseudorhodoferax sp.
GTGGAGTCGCCGGCTGCGAACAGCGCGCCCAGTTCCTCGCGCAGCTCCTCGCGCAGCTTGTAGTCCAGGTTCACGAGCGGCTCGGCCAGCAGCAGCGCGTGGCGCTGGCGCGTGCGCTGGCCAAGGCCGCGCCGCTGATGCTGCTGGACGAGCCGCTCGTGAACCTGGACTACAAGCTGCGCGAGGAGCTGCGCGAGGAACTGGGCGCGCTGTTCGCAGCCGGCGACTCCACCGTCATCTACGCCACCACCGAGCCCGGCGAGGCGCTGCTGCTGGGCGGGTACACGGCCGTGCTCGATGCCGGTGAGCTGCTGCAGTACGGGCCGACGGCCGATGTCTTCCACCGGCCGCAGTCGCTGCGCGTGGCGCGTGCCTTCAGCGACCCGCCGATGAACCTGGTGGCGGGCACGGCCACGGCCGACGGCGTGCAGCTGCAGGGCGGCCCGGTGCTGGCGCTGGAGGGCACGGCCCTGCCTGCCGGCGCGCTGACGGTGGGCGTGCGCGCCAACGCGCTGCGCCTGCGGCCGCAGCCGGGCGACGCGGCCCTGCCGGGCCGGGTGGAGCTGGCCGAGATCTCGGGCTCCGACACCTTCGTGCACGTGGAAACGCCGGTGGGCGAGCTGGTGGCGCAGCTGACCGGCGTGCACGCCTTCGAACTCGGCACGGCGCTGACGCTGCATCTGAGCCCGGCCCAGGCCTACGTGTTCGATGCGCAGGGCGCGCTGCTGCGCGCACCGGCGCGGCGCGAGGGCATGGGCTGATGGCGCGCATCGCACTCGACCTGGCGCACGCCTACCGCGCCGACCCGCAGCAGGACAGCGACTATGCGCTGCTGCCGCTGCAGATGGTCTTCGAGGACGGCGGCGCCTATGCGCTGCTCGGCCCCTCGGGCTGCGGCAAGACGACCATGCTCAACATCATCTCGGGCCTGCTCCAGCCTTCGCAGGGCACGGTGCTGTTCGACGGCCGCGACGTGACGCGCGCCACGCCGCAGCAGCGCAACATCGCCCAGGTGTTCCAGTTCCCCGTGGTCTACGACACCATGACGGTGGCCGAGAACCTGGCCTTCCCGCTGCGCAACCGCCACGTACCGCAGGCGCAGATCGACCAGCGCGTGGGCCAGATCGCCGAGATGCTGGAGATGAGCGGCCAGCTGCACCAGCGCGCGGCCAACCTGTCGGCCGATGCCAAGCAAAAGATCTCGCTGGGCCGCGGCCTGGTGCGCCCCGATGTGTCGGCCGTGCTGTTCGACGAGCCGCTGACCGTGATCGACCCGCACCTGAAATGGCAGCTGCGGCGCAAGCTCAAGCAGATCCACCGCGAGCTCAAGCTCACGCTGATCTATGTCACGCACGACCAGGTGGAGGCGCTGACCTTCGCCGAGCAGGTCGTGGTCATGACGCGCGGGCGCGCCGTGCAGACCGGTTCGGCCGCGGCGCTGTTCGAGCGACCGCGCCACACCTTCGTCGGCAACTTCATCGGCTCGCCGGGCATGAACTTCCTCCCGGCCGAGGCTGTGGGCGGCGTGCTGCGGGTTGCCGGCAGGGCACTGCCGTTGCCGCCCGGCCTGCCTGCCGGCGCGCTCAAGCTGGGCGTGCGGCCCGAGTACCTGCGGCTGGCCGCGCCCGAAGCCGCCGGCGCGCTGCCGTTCTCGGCCGACAAGCTGCAGGACCTGGGCACGCACGTCATGCTCACGGCCAGCGCGGGCGAGCAGGTCGTGAAGGCCAGGCTGGGACCCGATGCCGCGCTGCCCCAGGTGGGCGAATGCGTCTGGCTGCAGGTGCTGGGCACGCACACCTGCTTCTACCGCGACGAGGAACTTGTGGAGGTGCGCGCATGACCACCAAGCCTGTGAACCAGAAGGCCTGGCTGCTGGTGCTGCCGGTGCTGGTCTGCGTCGCGTTCTCCGCGATCGTGCCGCTGATGACGGTGGTCAACTATTCGGTGCAGGACATCATCTCGCCCGAGCGCCGCGTGTTCGTCGGCACGGAGTGGTTCGCCGCCGTCATGCGCGACGAGGAGCTGCACGGCGCGCTGGCGCGCCAGCTGGGCTTCTCGCTGGCCGTGCTGCTCGTGGAGCTGCCGCTGGGCGTGCTGCTGGCGCTGTCGATGCCGGCCACGGGATGGAAGGCGTCGGCCGTGCTGGTCGTCGTCTCGCTCTCGCTGCTGATCCCGTGGAACGTGGTCGGCACGATCTGGCAGATCTTCGGGCGTGCCGACATCGGCCTCATGGGCGCCGCGCTGCAGGGCCTGGGCATCGACTACAGCTACACCGGCAACGCCACGCACGCCTGGCTGACCGTGCTGCTGATGGACGTGTGGCACTGGACGCCGCTGGTCGCGCTGCTGGGCTATGCCGGGCTGCGCTCCATTCCCGACGCCTACTACCAGGCGGCGCGCATCGACGGCGCCAGCAAGTTCGCGGTGTTCCGCTACATCCAGCTGCCCAAGATGCGCGGCGTGCTGATGATCGCGGTGCTTCTGCGCTTCATGGACAGCTTCATGATCTACACCGAGCCCTTCGTGCTGACCGGCGGCGGGCCCGGCAACGCGACCACCTTTCTGTCCCAGTACCTCACGCAGAAGGCCGTGGGCCAGTTCGACCTGGGGCCGGCGGCGGCCTTCTCGCTGATCTACTTCCTCATCATCCTGCTGCTGTGCTTCATGCTCTACAACTGGATGCAGCGCGTGGGCACCGAGGAGAAGGAGGCACCGCATGCATGAACGCCGCTTCCAGAAGAGGACGCTGTTCCTATTGGCCTACCTGGTCTTCGCGCTGCTGCCCATCTACTGGATGGTCAACATGTCGTTCAAGACCAATGCGGAGATCCTGTCCAGCTTCTCGCTGGTGCCGCGCGCGTTCACCTGGGACAACTACCGCACCATCATGACCGATTCCTCGTGGTACGGCGGCTACATCAATAGCCTGATCTACGTGGGCATCAACACCGTGATCTCGCTGTTGGTGGCGCTGCCGGCCGCCTACGCGTTCTCGCGCTACAGCTTCCTGGGCGACAAGCATGTGTTCTTCTGGCTGCTGACCAACCGGATGACGCCGCCCGCGGTGTTCCTGCTGCCGTTCTTCCAGCTCTACACCACGGTGGGCCTGATGGACACGCACGTGGCCGTGGCGCTGGCGCACCTGCTGTTCAACGTGCCGCTGGCGGTGTGGATCCTGGAGGGCTTCATGAGCGGCATCCCGCGCGAGATCGACGAGACGGCTTACATCGACGGTTACAGCTTCCCGCGCTTCTTCCTCACCATCTTCCTGCCGCTGATCAAGGCCGGCGTGGGCGTGGCGGCGTTCTTCTGCTTCATGTTCAGCTGGGTGGAATTGCTGCTGGCGCGCACGCTGACCAGCGTGAACGCCAAGCCCATCGTGGCCACGATGACGCGCACGGTGAGTGCGTCGGGCATGGACTGGGCGACCTTGGCCGCGGCCGGGGTGCTGACCATCGTGCCGGGTGCCATCGTGATCTGGTTCGTGCGCAACTACATCGCCAAGGGCTTCGCGATGGGGCGGGTATGAAGCGAAGGACGCGGGGGCTCCGCTTGCGGGGATCGACCATCGCAATGCCTGCTTGCAGCCGAAGGACGCGGTGCCCTTCGGCTGCGCTGGCAGGGGCAGCGTGAGGCACTGAACGTATGAGGAGTTGCTGATGTTCGAGTGGATGGCCTGGACGCTGCCGGTCGCGGTGTTCTTCTGCTGCATCGTCGCGATGCTGGTGGGCATGACGCTGTGGGAGCTCAGGTCGCCGACCACGTTGCGGCGCGGCTTCCTGCCGATCGCCACCACGCGCGGCGACCGCCTGTTCATCGGCCTGCTGTCGGCCGCCTACGTGAACCTGGCCTTCGTCGGCCTGTCGGGCCGGTTCGCCGAGTGGTTTGCACTGGAGGCCGAGCCGTCGGTCTGGATCAGCTTCGTCGTTTCCATGCTGTTGCTGGCGCTGGTGATGCGCAAGGGGTAAGGATTCGAGGATCGGCCTGCTGCCCCCGGCAGCCGAGCGTTGTGTGAGCCAGGGGGTTCTATGAGGAGACACGTCATGCAGTTGCGATATTCCGTTCTGGCCGTCGCCGCCGCCTGCGCGGTGGTGGGCCATGCCGTGGCCGACGAGGCCGCGGCGAAGAAGTGGATCGATGCCGAGTTCCAGCCGTCGACGCTGAGCAAGGAGCAGCAGATGGCCGAGATGAAGTGGTTCATCGAGGCGGCCAAGAAGCTGCAGGCCAAGGGCGTCAAGGAGATTTCGGTGGTCTCCGAGACCATCACCACGCACGAGTACGAGAGCAAGACGCTCGCCAAGGCCTTCGAGGAGATCACCGGCATCAAGGTCAAGCACGACCTGATCCAGGAAGGCGACGTGGTCGAGAAGCTGCAGACCTCCATGCAGTCGGGCAAGAGCATCTACGACGGCTGGGTCAGCGACTCGGACCTGATCGGCACGCACTACCGCTACGGCAAGATGATGAACCTGACCGACTACATGGCCGGTGCGGGCAAGGAGTGGACCAACCCGGGCCTGGACATCAAAGACTTCATCGGCACCAGCTTCACCACTGCGCCCGACGGCAAGGTCTACCAGTTGCCCGACCAGCAGTTCGCCAACCTGTACTGGTTCCGCGCCGACCTGTTCGCGCGACAGGACTTGAAGGACAAGTTCAAGGCCAAGTACGGCTACGAGCTCGGCGTGCCGCTGAACTGGAGCGCCTACGAGGACATCGCGGCCTTCTTCAGCGAAGACGTGAAGACCATCGACGGCAAGCCGATCTACGGCCACATGGACTACGGCAAGAAGGACCCCTCGCTGGGCTGGCGCTTCACCGACGCCTGGCTGTCCATGGCCGGCACGGCCGACATCGGCATCCCCAACGGCAAGCCGGTGGACGAGTGGGGCATCCGCGCCAGCGCCGACGGCTGCACGCCGCTGGGTGCATCGGTCTCGCGCGGCGGCGCCACCAACTCGCCGGCCGCCGTGTACGCGCTGACCAAGTACGTGGACTGGATGAAGAAGTACGCGCCCAAGGAAGCCACGGGCATGACTTTCGGCGAGGCCGGTCCGGTGCCGGCCCAGGGCCAGATCGCGCAGCAGATCTTCTGGTACACGGCCTTCACGGCCGACATGGTCAAGCCCGGCCTGCCGGTCGTGAACGCCGACGGCACGCCCAAGTGGCGCATGGCGCCTGGCCCGAACGGCCCGTACTGGAAGCAGGGCATGCAGAACGGCTACCAAGATGTGGGCTCGTGGAGCTTCTTCAACGGGCACGACGCCAACAAGACGGCGGCGGCCTGGCTCTACGCGCAGTTCGTGACCGCCAAGACCACGTCGCTCAAGAAGACCATCGTCGGCCTGACGCCGATCCGCGAGTCCGACATCCGCAGCCAGGCCATGACCGACATGGCGCCCAAGCTGGGCGGCCTGGTCGAGTTCTACCGCAGCCCTGCGCGCGTGGCCTGGACGCCGACCGGCACCAACGTGCCCGACTACCCCAAGCTGGCCCAGCTGTGGTGGAAGAACGTGGCCGTGGCCGTCACCGGCGAGAAGACGCCGCAGCAGGCCATGGACAACCTGGCCGAGGAGATGGACCAGGTCATGGCGCGGCTGGAGCGCGCCGGCATGGCCAAGTGCGCGCCCAAGCTCAACAGGAAGGAAGACCCGAAGAAGTGGCTTTCCGACAAGGGCGCGCCCTGGGCCAAGCTGGCCAATGAGAAGCCCAAGGGCGAGACCATTGCCTACGACACGCTGCTCAAGGCCTGGAAGGACGGCAAGGTTCGATAATCGGCCGCGCGCCGCCTGCCATCCGGGTCGCGGCGCGCACCAGGGCCGCGCGGCGCCATCCGCGCCGCGCGGTCCCACCATCCGATGAATTCCATTGCACCTTCCCCTCTGCGCACCGAGCGTGCCGCCTTGTTCGCGGCGCTCGGTGCAGCGCCTGCTTTCGACATCGCCATCGTCGGCGGTGGCGCCACCGGCCTGGGCGTGGCCGTGGACGCGGCCTCGCGCGGGCTGCGCACCCTGCTCGTGGACTCCCACGACTTCGCCAAGGGCACGTCGTCACGCGCGACCAAGCTGGTGCACGGCGGTGTGCGGTATCTGGCACAGGGCAACGTGGGCCTGGTGCGAGAGGCGTTGCACGAGCGCACCACGCTCTTGCACAACGCGCCGCATCTGGCCCAGCCGCTGGCCTTCGTGATGCCTTGTTACGCGCTGTGGGAGGGGCCGTTCTACGGCGCCGGCCTCAAGGCCTACGACCTGCTCGCCGGCGATGCGGGCCTGGGCTCCACGCGATTCCTGTCGCGCGGCGGCGTGCTGTCAGCCCTTCCCAACATCCGGCCGCAGGGGCTGAAGGGCGGGGTGCTGTACTGGGATGGCCAGTTCGACGATGCGCGCCTCGCGCTGGCGTTGGCGCGCACGGCTGCCCGGCACGGTGCCCTGGCCATCAACTACTGTGCTGCCACGGGTCTCGTGCACGAGGGGGGCAAGCTGGTGGGGCTGACGCTGCAAGACCGCGAAACGGGTGCCGTCCACGAAGTGCGCGCCGGCTGCGTGGTCAATGCCACGGGTGTGTGGGTCGACCAGTTGCGTGCCCAGGACGCCCAGGCACTGGCGCGGCCGGTCACGCCCATCGTGGCCCCCAGCCAGGGTGTGCACGCCGTGGTCGATCGCTCCTTCATGCCGACCGACCACGCGCTGCTGGTGCCCAAGACGGCAGACGGCCGCGTGCTGTTTGCCGTGCCCTGGCTCGGCAAGCTGATCCTGGGCACGACCGACACGCCGCGCCAGGATCTGCCCTACGAGCCGCGCCCGTTCGCCGAGGAGCTGGACTTCATCCTGCGCGAATCGGCGCGCTACCTGGCGCGCCCGCCCCTGCGCAGCGACATCCTGAGCTGCTGGGTCGGCCTGCGTCCGCTGGTCAAGCCCTCGGGCGACGATGCCGCCACCAAGAAGATCAGCCGCGAACACACGGTTCAGGTCAGCGCGAGCGGCCTGGTCACCGTGACCGGCGGCAAATGGACCACCTACCGGGCCATGGCCGAGGATGTGTTGCAGCAATGCTACGGACGACAGCTGTTGCCGGGCCAGGCACCATGCCGCACGCAGCGTCTGCGGCTGGTCGGCGCCGACGACCTGCTGCCGCAGGACAGGCCTGCGATGAGTGCCCCCCAAGGCCGCCAGGGCTATGGCAGCGACTGGCCGCTCGTGGCTGCCACTGCAGGAAGTGAGCGCATGCTCGGCTCTGGCGTCAGCGAAGCCATGGTGCGCTTCGCGGCGCGCCACGAATACGCACGTACGGTGGAGGATGTGCTGGCCCGCCGTGTACGCCTGTTGTTCCTCGACGCGCGTCAGGCCGCAGCGCTGGCGCAACCTGTCGCCGACATCCTGCGCGATGAAGGCTGCCCCGCGCCGGACGCCGAGGCCTTCCAGGCCCTTGCGCATTCCTACCTGCCGGGCCAGGCGTCCTGACCGATCCAGGCGCTTGACACGCCTTCGCCGCGCGCACATAATCGCGGGCTTCGCCCTTAAAAGCGATGGAAGTTTCTTGCCCAAACGTGAACGCTCCGAGTGGTTCGGAGTGTGAGCGACGGGCCCAAGACTGACCAGGCGGGTTGCAGGTTTCGGGGTTGTCCCGGCGCCGCAGCCCTCCCGGTACAAGTTGGGAATACGCTAAATGATCCAAACTGAATCCCGGCTGGACGTGGCCGACAACACGGGTGCGAAGTCCGTCCTGTGCATCAAGGTGCTGGGTGGTTCCAAGCGCCGCTATGCCAGCGTCGGCGACATCATCAAGGTGAGCATCAAGGAAGCCGCTCCCCGCGGTCGCGTCAAGAAGGGCGAGATCTACAGCGCCGTCGTGGTGCGCACCGCCAAGGGCATCCGCCGCGGCGATGGCTCGCTCGTCAAGTTCGACGGCAATGCCGCCGTGCTGCTCAATACCAAGCTGGAGCCCATCGGCACCCGCATCTTCGGACCGGTGACGCGCGAGCTGCGCACCGAGAAGTTCATGAAGATCGTGTCCCTG
The DNA here is from genome assembly GCA_913776795.1 of uncultured Pseudorhodoferax sp. Next base: position 8,017 of record CAJYRH010000436.1, read on the forward strand.
GCCCCTGAAGTTCTGTAAGAGGACGCCATGAACAAGATTCGCAAGGGCGACGAAGTGATCGTGCTGACCGGGCGCGACAAGGGCAAGCGCGGCAAGGTGCTGCTGCGTGCGGACGATTCGCATCTGGTGGTCGAGGGTATCAACCTCGTCAAGAAGCATGTGAAGCCGAACCCCATGAAAGGCACCACCGGCGGCATCGTGGAAAAGGGCATGCCCATCCATCAATCCAACGTGGCGATCTTCAACGCCGCCACCGGCAAGGCCGACCGCGTGGGCATCAAGCTGTCCGCAGATGGCAAGACGCGCACCCGCGTGTTCAAGTCCAGCGGCGAAGAAATCAAGGTGGCATGACCATGGCACGACTGCAAGAACACTATCGCGACAAGGTCGCTCCCGAGCTGACCGCCAAGTTCGGCTACAAGTCGCCGATGCAGGTCCCGCGCCTGACCAAGATCACGCTGAACATGGGCGTGAGCGAGGCCGTCGCCGACAAGAAGATCATGGACAACGCCGTCGGCGACCTGACCAAGATCGCCGGCCAGAAGCCCGTCGTGACCAAGGCCAAGAAGGCCATCGCCGGCTTCAAGATCCGTGAAGGCCAGGCCATCGGTTGCATGGTCACGCTGCGCGGCGTGAAGATGTACGAGTTCCTGGACCGCTTCGTCACCGTGGCCCTGCCGCGCGTGCGCGACTTCCGCGGCATCAGCGGCCGCGCCTTCGATGGCCGCGGCAACTACAACATCGGGGTCAAGGAACAGATCATCTTCCCCGAGATCGAGTACGACAAGGTCGACGCCCTGCGCGGCCTGAACATCAGCATCACCACGACGGCCAAGACCGACGAAGAGTGCAAGGCACTGCTCGCCGGCTTCAAATTCCCGTTCAAGAACTGAGGACAGATCCATGGCCAAAAAAGCTTTGATCGAACGCGAACTGAAGCGGGACCGTCTGGTTGCCAAGTACGCAGCCAAGCATGCCGAGCTCAAGGGCATCGCCAACAGCGCCAAGCACAGCGACGAAGAGCGCGATGCCGCACGCCAGGCGCTGCAGAAGCTGCCGCGCAACGCCAACCCCACGCGCCAGCGCAACCGCTGCGAAATCACGGGTCGCCCCCGTGGCACCTTCCGTCAATTCGGCCTGGCCCGCGCCAAGATCCGCGAACTGGCGTTCGCGGGCGACATCCCTGGCGTGACCAAGGCCAGCTGGTAAGCAGGCAGGAGATTCGAAATGAGCATGAGTGATCCGATCGCCGATCTGCTGACCCGCATCCGCAACGCGCAGATGGTGTCCAAGACGACGGTGACGCTGCCTTCTTCCAAAGTGAAGATCGCCATCGCCCAGGTCCTGAAGGACGAGGGTTACATCGACGGTTTCCGCGTTGTCCAGGACGGCAACAAGTCCGAGCTGGAAATCGCGCTGAAGTATTACGCCGGCCGCCCGGTGATCGAGCGCATCGAGCGCGTCAGCCGTCCCGGCCTGCGCGTCTACAAGGGACGCAACGCCATTCCCCAGGTCCAGAACGGACTGGGCGTGGCCATCGTGACGACGCCCATGGGCGTCATGACCGACCGCAAGGCGCGCGCATCCGGTGTGGGTGGCGAAGTCCTTTGCTACGTCGCCTAAACCGGCAGCCAGGAGAAAGAGCACATGTCTCGAGTAGGTAAAGCGCCGGTGTCCATCCCTTCGGGCGTGGACGTGGCGGTCAATGATGGCCAGATCAACGTCAAGGGTTCCGGCGGCCAGCTGTCGTTGGCCCAGAACCGTCTGGTCACGGTCAAGAGCGAAGGCGGCAAGCTGAGCTTCACGCCGATCGACGAATCGCGCGAAGCCAACGCCATGAGCGGCACCATGCGTCAGCTGGTGAACAACATGGTCGTGGGCGTCAGCAAGGGCTTCGAGAAGAAGCTGACCCTGATCGGCGTGGGCTACAAGGCCGCCGCCCAGGGCGCCAAGCTGAACCTGGCTGTCGGCTATTCGCACCCCGTCAATGTGGACATGCCCGCCGGCATCACGGTGGCCACGCCCGCTCCCACGGAAATCGTGATCAAGGGCGCCGACCGCCAACGCGTCGGCCAGATCGCTGCCGAGATTCGTGCCATCCGTCCGCCCGAGCCCTACAAGGGCAAGGGCATCCGCTACGCGGACGAGAAGGTCACGATCAAGGAAACGAAGAAGAAGTAAGGGGCAGCATCATGTTGACCAAGAAAGAGCAACGTCTGCGCCGCGCGCGTCAGACCCGTATCCGGATCGCCACGCAAGGTGTTGCACGCCTGACCGTGAACCGTACCAACCTGCACATCTATGCGACCGTCATCTCCGGCGATGGTGCCAAGGTGCTGGCCTCCGCTTCCACGCAGGAAGCCGATGTCCGCAAGGAACTGGGCGCCTCCGGCAAGGGTGGCAACGCCGCCGCTGCCACGGTGATCGGCAAGCGCATCGCCGAGAAGGCCAAGGCCGCTGGTGTCGAGAAGGTCGCGTTCGACCGTTCGGGCTTCGCCTACCACGGCCGCGTCAAGGCTCTGGCCGACGCCGCCCGTGAAGCCGGCCTGCAGTTCTAACGAGATCGGAATCCATCATGGCAAGAATGCAAGGGAAGATGCAGGGCAAGGCTGAAGGGCCTGAGGACGGCCTGCGCGAGAAGATGATCGCGGTCAACCGCGTGACCAAGGTGGTGAAGGGCGGCCGCATCCTCGGTTTCGCCGCACTGACCGTGGTCGGCGACGGTGACGGCCGCGTCGGCATGGGCAAGGGCAAGTCCAAGGAAGTGCCTGCGGCTGTGCAGAAGGCGATGGAAGAAGCCCGTCGCAACATGGTCAAGGTCACGCTGAAGAACGGAACCGTGTTCCACACGGTCCACGGCCACCATGGCGCCTCGCGCGTCATGATGAGCCCGGCTCCCAAGGGTACCGGCATCATCGCCGGCGGCCCGATGCGCGCCGTCTTCGAAGTGATGGGCATCACCGACGTCGTGGCCAAGAGCCATGGCTCGTCCAACCCGTACAACATGGTGCGTGCAACGCTGGACGCGCTGCGCAACTCCACCACGCCGGGCGAGATTGCCGCCAAGCGTGGCAAGACGGTCGAAGAGATCTTCGGCTGAGCGAGGGACTGAACATGTCTACCGAACAAACCGTCAAGGTGCAGCTGGTGCGCAGCCCCATCGGCACCAAGGAATCGCACCGCGCCACCGTGCGCGGCTTGGGCCTGCGCAAGCTCAACAGCGTGAGCGAACTGAAGGACTCCCCCGAGGTGCGCGGCATGATCAACAAGATCGCCTACCTGGTGAAGGTCCTGTAAGAGGAACGACGATGGAACTCAACAGCATCCAACCCGCCGCCGGCGCCAAGCATGCCAAGCGCCGCGTCGGCCGCGGTATCGGCTCCGGCCTGGGCAAGACCGCAGGCCGCGGTCACAAGGGCCAGAAGTCGCGCTCCGGTGGCTACCACAAGGTCGGCTTCGAGGGCGGTCAAATGCCCATGCATCGCCGCCTGCCCAAGCGCGGGTTCAAGTCCCACCTGCTGAAGTTCAACGCCGAGGTCACACTCGCCGCGTTGGAGAAGCTGGGCGCGGGCGAAGTGGACGTGCTGACGCTCAAGCAAGCCGGCCTGATCGCCGAGCAGGCCAAGGTCGTCAAGGTCATCAACACGGGCAAGCTGACGCTGGCCGTGAAGCTGACCGGCATCGGCGCCACCGCATCTGCCAAGGCTGCCATCGAAGCAGCCGGCGGCAGCCTGGCCTGATCCACAGGTCGTGAACGAGGATTCGCCTGGTGGCCAATAGTTCGGCAAACATCGCAAAGACGGGCAAGTTCGGCGACCTGCGTCGCCGGCTGGTCTTCTTGCTGCTGGCGCTGGTCGTCTACCGCATCGGCGCGCACATCCCGGTGCCGGGCATCAACCCGGACCAGCTGCGTCAGTTGTTCAGCGGCCAGCAAGGCGGCATCCTGAACCTGTTCAACATGTTCTCGGGCGGGGCGCTGTCGCGCTTCACCGTGTTCGCGTTGGGGATCATGCCGTACATCTCGGCGTCGATCATCATGCAGTTGGCGACCTACGTCGTGCCGACCTTCGAGCAGCTGAAGAAGGAAGGCGAGGCTGGTCGTCGCAAGATCACGCAGTTCACGCGCTACGGCACGCTCGCGCTGGCCCTGTTCCAGTCGCTGTCGATCGCGGTGGCGCTGGAGAGCTCGGCTGGCCTGGTGATCTCGCCCGGCTTCGGGTTCCGCATGACGGCGGTCGTGAGCCTGACTGCAGGCACGATGTTCCTGATGTGGCTGGGTGAGCAGATCACCGAGCGCGGTCTGGGCAATGGCATCTCGATCCTGATCTTCGCCGGCATCGCTGCTGGCCTGCCGAGTTCGATCGGCGGCTTGCTGGAGTTGGTGCGCACAGGTGCGATGAGCATCATCGTGATGCTGCTCATCGTGGTGGTGGTGGCCCTGGTCACTTACTTCGTGGTGTTCGTGGAACGGGGCCAGCGCAAGATCCTCGTGAACTATGCGCGGCGCCAGGTCGGCAACAAGGTGTACGGCGGGCAATCCTCCCACCTGCCCCTGAAGCTGAACATGGCTGGCGTGATTCCGCCGATCTTCGCGTCGTCCATCATCTTGCTTCCGGCGACGGTGGTGGGCTGGATGAGTTCGGGTGGTGACAGCTGGTTCTCCCGTCTGCTGCGCGATGCCGCTGCGACGCTGAGCCCGGGCCAGCCGGTTTACGTCATGTTCTATGCCGCGGCGATCGTGTTCTTCTGCTTCTTCTACACGGCGTTGGTGTTCAACAGTCGCGAGACGGCTGACAACCTGAAAAAGAGCGGCGCGTTCATCCCTGGGATCCGCCCGGGTGAGCAAACGGCTCGCTACATCGACAAGATCCTGTTGCGACTGACGCTGGCTGGTGCGATCTACATCACCTTCGTCTGCCTGCTGCCGGAGTTCTTGATCCTCAAGTACAACGTTCCGTTCTACTTCGGTGGCACGTCGCTGCTCATCATCGTGGTGGTCACCATGGACTTCATGGCCCAGGTGCAGAACTACATGATGTCGCAGCAGTATGAGTCGCTGCTCAAGAAGGCGAACTTCAAGGGCGGTTGATCGCGTGAGGTTTTCACCGGGAGGACGCGGCTGCAGCGCAGACGGGGTCTCCCTGGTGGCAAGGTGACGGTCGAATTGACGCCTTACGACCTGTCGCGCGCGTGGACGAAGTTCCACGCCAATGGGTTGGCAAGGGCAAACAGTTTTAGGAGAGAGTTATGAGAGTTTCGGCTTCGGTCAAGAAAATCTGCCGCAACTGCAAGATCATCCGCCGCAACGGCGTGGTCCGCGTGATCTGCACCGATCCGCGTCACAAGCAGCGCCAGGGCTGATCAAGGTTTAAGAGGACGTTATGGCACGTATTGCTGGTATCAACATTCCGCCGCACAAGCACGCCGAGATCGGCCTGACCGCGATTTTCGGCATCGGCCGCACCCGTGCGCGCCAGATCTGCGTCGCCTGCGGCATCGACTACGCGAAGAAGGTCAAGGACCTGACGGACGCTGATCTGGAGAAAATCCGCGACCAGATCGCCCAGTTCACGATCGAAGGCGACCTGCGTCGCGAAACGACGATGAACATCAAGCGTTTGATGGACATCGGCTGCTACCGCGGCTTCCGTCATCGCCGCGGCCTGCCCATGCGCGGCCAGCGTACACGCACCAACGCCCGTACCCGCAAGGGCCCGCGCAAGGCCGCTCAGGCCCTGAAGAAGTAAAGAGATTGAGAGATCACCATGGCTAAGCAACCGTCGAACAACGCCGCCCAGCGCGTGCGCAAGAAGGTCCGCAAGAACGTCTCCGACGGTGTTGCGCACGTGCACGCTTCCTTCAACAACACCATCATCACGATCACGGACCGCCAGGGCAACGCCCTGTCGTGGGCGTCGTCGGGTGGTCAGGGCTTCAAGGGCTCGCGCAAGTCCACGCCGTTCGCTGCCCAGGTGGCGTCCGAAGTGGCTGGCCGTGCGGCCATGGAGCAGGGCATCAAGAACCTGGACGTCGAGATCAAGGGCCCCGGCCCCGGTCGCGAATCCTCTGTGCGCGCGCTGGGTGCCCTGGGCATCCGTATCACGTCGATCTCCGACGTGACTCCGGTTCCGCACAACGGCTGCCGTCCGCAAAAGCGGCGTCGCATCTGACCGTTCACCGCATCTCCCATAAGCCCACCGCCGCCGGCACGTGACTGGCGGCTTCCACGGCGTGACGCCGTGGCAGTTGAATCAAAAGGACACTCCAAGTGGCACGCTACCTCGGCCCCAAGGCCAAACTTTCCCGCCGTGAAGGCACCGACCTGTTCCTGAAGAGCGCTCGCCGTTCGATCAGCGACAAGGCCAAGTTCGATTCCAAGCCCGGCCAGCACGGCCGCACGTCCGGTTCGCGCACCAGCGACTTCGGCCTTCAACTGCGCGAGAAGCAGAAGGTCAAGCGCATGTACGGCGTTCTGGAGAAGCAGTTCCGCCGCTATTTCGAGCAGGCCGACAGCCGCAAGGGCAACACCGGTGCGAACCTGCTGTCGCTGCTGGAATCGCGCCTGGACAACGTCGTCTACCGCATGGGCTTCGGTTCCACACGTGCTGAAGCACGCCAGTTGGTCTCGCACAAGGCCATCACTGTCAACGGCCAGAGCGTCAACATCCCTTCCTACATGGTCAAGGTGGGTGACGTGGTCGCCGTGCGCGAGAAGTCCAAGAAGCAAAACCGCATTGTCGAAGCGCTGCAACTGGCCCAGCAGGTCGGTATTCCGGCGTGGGTCGAGGTGAGCATCGACAAGGCCGAGGGCACCTTCAAGAAGACGCCGGACCGCGATGAGTTCGGCGCCGACATCAACGAATCGCTGATCGTCGAACTGTATTCGCGCTGATCGGCGCGACGCACTACGCGAATTATTCCTGGGCCCGCACGCACGCGGGCCTAGGCACTTCACCAGCCTTACCGGTGTAACGAGCTGGGGGTATTGAGAGGAAGCTGCATGCAAACCAATCTGCTGAAACCCAAAGCCATCAATGTGGAGCAACTTGGCCCGAACCGGGCCAAGGTTGCTTTGGAGCCGTTCGAGCGCGGCTACGGTCACACGCTGGGCAACGCGCTGCGCCGAGTCCTGCTGTCCTCGATGGTGGGCTATTCGGCAACCGAAGTCACGATCGCCGGCGTGCTGCACGAGTACTCGTCCATCGACGGTGTCCAGGAGGATGTGGTCAACATTCTGCTGAACCTCAAGGGCGTGGTGTTCAAGCTGCACAACCGCGACGAGGTCACGCTCAGCCTGCGCAAGGATGGCGACGGCCTCGTCACGGCCGCCGACATCCAGACGCCGCACGACGTCGAGATCATCAACCCCGAGCATGTCATCGCCACGCTGTCGCAAGGCGGCAAGCTGGACATGCAGATCAAGGTGGAGAAGGGCCGCGGCTACGTGCCGGGCAGCATGCGCCGCCATGGCGACGAGCAGACCAAGTCGATCGGCCGCATCGTGCTGGACGCCTCGTTCTCGCCCGTCAAGCGCGTCAGCTACACGGTCGAAAGCGCCCGTGTCGAGCAGCGCACCGACCTGG
>CAJYRH010000437.1 GCA_913776795.1 uncultured Pseudorhodoferax sp.
GGTCAGCAAGGCGGGCGAGTCCGTCGTGCTGTCGGCGCGCGAATGGGCCGTGCTGGAGACGCTGATGGCACGCCCCGGCGTGGTCTTCTCGCGCGCCCAGCTCGAGGAGAAGCTGTACGGCTGGAAGGACGACATCAGCTCCAACGCCGTGGAGGTCTACATCCATGGCCTGCGCAAGAAGCTCGGCCCCGGCCTGATCCAGAACGTGCGCGGGCTCGGCTACCTGATGCCCAAGGTCTGATGCCCAGGCCATGAGCACCCCGAGGCACTCGCTCAAGCGCAGGCTGCTGGCCTATGTGATGACCGTCATCGTGGTTGCCGCCGCCGTGCTGGCCGCCACCGCCTGGCGCAGCGCGCTGCGCCAGGCGGACGAGATGTTCGACTACCACCTGCAGCAGATGGCGCACGCGCTGCGCGGCGGCGTCCCGTTGGCGCCCCCCGTGCAGGACGGCGAGGGCAGCGACGAGTACCTCGTGCAGATCTGGGGCCGCGACGGCGTGCAGCTGTTCCGCTCGGTGCCCACGCCGCTGCCGCCGCGCGCCGTGCTGGGGTTCTCGGATGCGCGGCTCGATGGCGTGCACTACCGCGTCTACAGCGTGCAGACGCCGTACCAGACCATCCAGATCGCCCAGAACCTGGACGCACGCCAGGCCCGCGCACGCGCACTGGCGCTGCGCGCCACCCTGCCCATGGTGCTGACGGCACCGTTGCTGATGCTGCTGGTCTGGTGGGGCATCAGCCGCTCGCTCGCGCCGCTGGCGCGCACGCGCGCGGAGGTGGCGGTGCGCGCAGCCAACGACCTGTCGCCCCTGCAGGGCACCGGCCTGCCCGACGAGGTGCTGCCGCTCGTGGACGAGATCAACGCGCTGTTCGGCCGGCTCGACCAGGCGTTCTCGGCCCAGCGCGCCTTCGTCGCCAATGCCGCGCACGAACTGCGCTCGCCACTGGCCGCGCTCAAGTTGCAGGCCCAGGCCGTGGAGCGGGCCGCCGATGAGAGCAGCCGCGCCACCGCATTGGCGCGGCTGCAGCAGGGCATCGACCGCGCGATCCGGCTCATGCAGCAGCTGCTTCTGCTGGCGCGCCAGGAGGCCGCAGTGCAGGCCGGCACCGTGCTGCCCGCCGTGGCGCTGGCGCCGCTGGCACGCCAGGCCGTGGCCGAGGCCCTACCCCAGGCCCAGGTGCGCGGCATCGACCTGGGCCTGGAGATCGACGGCGAAGAGGCGGCGCTGCCTGCCGTGCGGGGCGACGCCGACGCACTCGCCATCCTGCTGCGCAACCTGCTGGACAACGCGATCAAGTACAGCCCGCCCGGGGGGCGCATCGACCTGGTGCTGGCGCCACGTGAACTCGCCGTGCACGACAGCGGACCAGGCATCGCGGCCGACGAGCGCGAGCGCGTGTTCGAGCGCTTCTACCGCAGCCCGGACGCCACGGCCGGTGGCAGCGGACTGGGCCTGACGATCGCCCGTGCGATCGCCGAGCGCCATGGTGCGACACTGCAGCTCGACAGCTCCGCGCGGCTGGGCGGCCTGCGCGCTGCCCTGCGCTTCGCCACCGACAGCCCTGCATGAACGCAACCTCTCCTGCCCCCCTGCCCTACGCCGGCATCCGCATCGTCGAGTTCACCCACATGGTCATGGGACCGACCTGCGGCATGCTGCTGGGCGACCTGGGCGCCGAGGTCGTCAAGGTCGAGCCGATCGAGGGCGACAGCACGCGGCGCCTGCTCGGCGCGGGCGCGGGCTTTTTCCCGGCCTTCAACCGCAATAAGAAGAGCATCGCGCTGGACCTGAAGCAGCCCGAGGGGCGCGAAGCCGCATTGCGGCTCGTGGCCACGGCCGATATCGTGAGCGAGAACTTCAAGCCGGGCACCATGGCCAGGCTCGGGCTGGACCATGCCAGCGTCAGGAAGCTGAACCCGGGCGTGGTCTACGTGAGCCACAAGGGCTTCCTGCCCGGCCCCTACGAGAACCGTACCGCCCTGGACGAGGTGGTGCAGATGATGGGCGGCCTGGCCTACATGACCGGCCGCAGCGGCGACCCGCTGCGCGCGGGGACCAGCGTCAACGACATCATGGGCGGCATGTTCGGCGCCATCGGCGCCATGGCCGCGCTGCGCCAGCGCGAACAGACCGGCCTGGGCTGCGAGGTGCAGTCTGCGCTCTTCGAGAACAACGTGTTTCTCGTGATGCAGCACATGATGCAGTTCGCGGCCACCGGCCGCGCAGCCGATCCCATGCCCAGCCGCATCTCGGCCTGGGCCGTGTACGACGTGTTCACGGTCAAGGACGGCGCGCAGATCTTCCTGGCCGTCGTCAGCGACAGGCAATGGGCGCTGTTCTGCCAGGCCTTCGGCCTGCAGGACCTGCTGGCGGATCCGCGCCTGGCGACCAACAACGACCGCGTGCGCGCACGCGACTGGCTGCTGCCCCTGCTGCGCTCGCACCTGGCCTTCCACAGCGCGGATGAACTGGCGGCCAGCTTCGAGGCCCACGAGCTGCCGTTCGCGCCCATCGCCATGCCGCAGGAGCTGTTCGACGACCCCCACCTCAATGCCAGCGGCGGCTTTGGCGAATTGCGCATGAACGACGGCCACATGGCCAAGGTGCCGCTGCTGCCGTTCACGCTGGACGGCCGTCGGCCGGGCATCCGGCTGCAGCCACCTGTCGCCGGCGAGCATGGCGCCGAGCTGCTGCGCGCGCTGGGCTATGCCGAGGCGCAGATCGCCGACCTGCAGCAGCGCGGCATCCTGGCCCGCGGGGGCTAGCGCAAGGGGGCGAACGCCCCGTCGCGCACCTGGATGAAGTGCAGGGTGCGCCGGGTGTCGCCGAAGCGGTCGAACACGATCGGGCCCTGCAGGCCCTGGTAGGGACCATGGCGCAACACCGCCTCCTTGGCTGCCTCACCCGGCTCGGCGCGGGTGAGGGCCTGTGCCAGCACGCTGACCGCATCGTGCGCGCCGAGCGCGCCGAAGCCAGGCGCACGCCCATGGCGTTCCTGGTACCGCTTGCGGAAGTCCTGGTAGGGCAGCGAGCGGTCGGCCGGGTCGTAGGGGTGCGCGGTCACGAGTTCCTCGACCGCGCTGGCGCCCATCTCGATCAGCGAATCGGTGGCCGCCCACTCGGTCGCCGCCAATGGCACCTTGCTGCCCTGCTTGCGCAGTTGCTGCGCCAGCCTGGCCGCACTGGCGCCACTGCAGATGAACATCACGCCATCCGGCGCCGACACCACCAGCGCCTGGGCCAGGCCGGCATACGACAGGGCAGCGCCGGGCGCAAAGCCGACCTGGACCACGACTTCGCCGCCAAGGGCCTGCAGGTGCTCCCGCAGGGCCGGCAGCCAATGCCTGGAATAGGCATGGTTGACCTCGTCGAAGGCGACGGCAATGCGGCGTTGGCCGCGGGCGACCAGCATCGCCGCGAAAGCCTGTGCCGAATCGGCCAGCGCACCGTTGAGGCGGATGAGCTGGTCGTCGCGGCCCACCAGCTCGGAGGCGTTGACGGTCGGGCTCAGGAGCAGCATGCGCGCCGCGTCGGCCCAGGGCAGCATTGCCACGGCCTGGGTGCTCGTGAACGGTCCCACCGTGGCCACCACCCGGGCAGACTGCAGTGCCTGGGCCGCGGCCTGGCTGGCGGCCTCGTGGTGGCCGATCTCGCGCACCACCAGCTCCAGCAGGCGCCCGCGCACGCCGCCCTGGCGGTTGATCTCCTCCACCGCCAGCTGGGCACCATTGCGCCCGTCCTCGCTGACGTCGGAGCCCTGGCTGGCCAGGCCACCGAGGAAGCCGATGCGCAGCGGCGGCTGCGGGCCGCAGGATGCGAACAGTCCTGCCGCGGCGCATGCTGCGGCGATGCGGCGCCAGGCGCCCGAAGCTCGAACACTCATGCGACCCCCCAAGTCGCTGTGCCGCACGGCAGCCGAGCCGGCACGGTGTGTGGCATGGGCCCCGTGAAGCAGTAG
>CAJYRH010000438.1 GCA_913776795.1 uncultured Pseudorhodoferax sp.
GCCGGCGGTTGCGGCGGGTACGGTCCAGTGCACCGGTCACCGCCGAACGCATGGGCTCTTCCAGCCGCCGCAGCAGGTCGTCGACCACCGCGCGCACCACCATGCGCGCGGTGTCCTTGGTCTCCGCCGGGATGACCTGGCCCAGGCCGATCAGGTTGGCCACCAGGTGCACGTCCGGCTGCACCTGCTCCAGCATTTCCTTCTCCAGCAGCATCTGGGTCAGGTTGAGCCGCTGCAGGGCATCGCGCTGCATCACCTGCACCACCGAGGAAGGGAAGTAGCGGCGGATGTCGCCCAGCCAGCGCGCCACGTTCGGCGCCGATCCACCTCGCCCGCCGCGCCGGTTGAGGCCGCCCTGGCCCTCCGGTTCGTATAGCGCGGAGAGCGCCTGGTCGATGCCCTGCAGGGGCTTGGACAGTGCGCCGCAGCTGCCATCGGCCTGCTGGCCCAGGATCAGCCGCCAGCGCTGTTCGCGCGTGGTGGGCAGCTGGCCCACTGTGTCATTGGACAGGTCGTCTGGCGTGCTCATCCGGCAATCCCCAACAGTTCGCGCAGCATCGGCAGCGCGCGCTCGGCGCGTGCCAGGTTCCAGTCCGGGGCTTCGCTGGCCACCGCCTTCGTCACAGTGGCCCGCGCAACCCGGGTGCCCAGGTCGCGGCGGTCAGCCGCCTCGAACGCGGCAAAGGTGCGCCGCACCAGCGGCAGCACGCGCACCAGCTGGGTTTCATCCAGGCTCACCACCCAGTCATCGATCATCCGCCACACCGCATCGTCATGCAGCAGCACGGTGGCGTTGCGGTTGAGAAAGCCATCCAGCCACTGCGCGGCCTGCAGCGGCTCGGCACCCGGCGAGAGCTGCTGCTGCAACTGGGTGTGCACGGTGCCGGCGTCCAGCGCGCCAGTATCGAACAGCAGGCGCAGGCTGACACCACGCAGCAGTGCCGTGCTGGCCTGCGACAGCGCGACCCGGCGCAGCGCCTGCCGCCACGCATCGCGCCCGTCGGCATCGTCGCGCAGGCTGATCGCCCGCTCGGCAGCCAGCACGACCTCGCGGGCCGCTTCCGCGCGTGCTTCGTCCAGTCCGGTCAGCGCCAGCGACAGGCCGATCACCGCGCGTTCCAGCATGCTGTCAAACAGGTGCGCGACCTGCACGCCCTCGGTCTGCCGCACGTTGCCATAGCGATGGATGTTGGCCAGCGGCGGCAGCGCGCCAAGCAGGGCCAGCGGATCGGCATCGGTGGCCGCGCGCGCTTCCAGTTCGGCCGCAATGGCCTGCACGGCCTGCGGCAGATCGGCCAGCAGCACCTGGTCGACCAGCTCGGACAACGCCGGCAGGTCAGCCGCTGCGCGTGCCTGGCTGACCGCCAGGTTCGACGCCGCATCCACCAGCGTCTGTCCATGGCGGCTGGCTTCCACCAGCGCCACCAGGAAATGCGGCTGCCAGGCCAGCTGCCAGAGTTCGTGGAAGGTGCCACGTGCAGCGTGGCCGGAGCGCGCCAACCGGCCCCATTCAATGCCCAGCAGGCACAGGCGGTGCAGCAGGTGGCTGCGGGCCAGATCGTTGTCCTTGCGCAGGTCCAGGTCGAGGGTCTTTTCCAGTGCCTCGGGCTTCAGCCGCAGGCGCTTCTGCTGCGCTTCCAGGTCACGCTGCAGCGGTACCACCGGCACGCCGTCAGGCACCTGGCCCAGCGCATTGCCAATCAGCAGCTGCTCGCGGATCAACTGCATCGGCGCATCGTCGCCATTGCAGATGATGCTGCGGCTGGCCTCGCCGATCTCCTCAAGGCCAGGCGCCGGGCGCCCGCGCAGGGCCGCCAGGGTATCGGCCAGGCGTGTCGCCTCGATCAGATGCGCGGACGAACAGTCCAGGCCGTGTTCGCGCAGCAGGCGGCCCACCCGCGCATACCAGCCCACCGCACGCTGGCCATGCACCCCGGCATTGCGCCACAGGTGGTCGTACCAGCCCGGTGCATCGACACCGGCGCCGTAGCCGCTGCCTGCGCTCAGGTGGCGGTAGGTCCACGGCACCCACGTGCTCTGCGTTTTGCGCCGGCTCTGGCCCTTCAGCAGGCGGTTGTCGGCAGCCGCACTGTTGGCGCGCAGCGCCGCCGGCTGCAGCGCCGGCACGTGCCACGCGCCGCAGACCACGGCCACGCGGCTGAAGTTCTTGCTTGCCGCGCGCAGTGCCGCGCGCATGTGCGCCTCGCGCATCGCTTCCTGCTCGCCGCGGCGGCCGGGATAATCCAGGGTGTGTTCGCGCAGCGCGGTCATCGCTTCGGCAATCGCCTCGAACAGCCCCTGGCCATCGCCGCGGTCCTCCACCATGTGGTTCCACCAGGCCTCGCCATCGGCGTGGCCGGCGACCCGTGCCAGCCAGTCCAGCGGATCGGCCGGGCGCTCCTCGGCGGCCTCTTCGGCGGCGGCCTCAGCAGCATCGTCTGCCTCGGCATCCTCGGCATCCTCGTCCTGCGGCGGCGCCTGCCGCGCCTGCTCCAGCCACTCCAGCGACAACGCCGGTGGCACGTCCATGAAGCGCACCTCGACCGCATTGCGCGCGGCCCATTGCAGGGCCTGCCATTCCGGCGAGTACAGCGCGTACGGATGGAACACCGCCAGCTGCGGGTCGTCCACGCGGTAGGACAGCAGGGCCACGGGGGGCTGCATGGCCGCATCCAGCACGTGCGGCAACAGGTCCTCGGTACCGGCCGGACCCTCGATCAGCACGCAGTCCGGCTGCAACGCGTCCAGCGCGGCCAGCAGGCTGCGTGCTGATCGAGGGTCCGGCCGGTACCGAGGACCTGTTGCCGCACGTGCTGGATGCGGCCATGCAGCCCCCCGTGGCCCTGCTGTC
>CAJYRH010000439.1 GCA_913776795.1 uncultured Pseudorhodoferax sp.
TGGAGTTCAGACGTGTGCTCTTCCGATCTTCAACCCGGCCACCGGCAGCGCCTACCGCGCGCAGATCGCCGATGTGATCCAGTCCATCGAGACGCCGGATGCGGCCACCGTGCGCTTCACACTCGCCGCACCGAACGCCGAGTTCCTGCACAAGGTCACCGCCTTCAACCAGGGCTGGATCGTGTCGCGCAAGGCGGTCACCGAGCTGGCCGACAAGTACACGATGAACCCCGTCGGCACCGGGCCGTTCGTGTTCAGCCGCTGGGTGGCCGGCAGCGAAGTGCGCCTCTCGGCCAACCCCGAGTACTTCGAGGGTGCGCCCAAGGTCGACGAGATCGTGCTGCGCGTGATCCGCGACGAGTCCGTGGCGGCCATCGCGCTGGAAAAGCGCGAGATCGACATCTTCTTCGCGCTGCAGCAGCCCGAAGTGATCGAGCGGCTGCGCCGCACGGCCGGCGTCAAGGTGGTGGACCGCGCTGCCAGCAACACCGTGAACCTGGTGCTCAACACGGCGATCAAGCCGCTGGACGACGTGCGCGTGCGCCGCGCCATCTACCACGCGATCAACCGCAAGGCGCTGATCGAGGGCTTCTTCCGCAGCACCAAGTACGAGGCCGGCACCGTGCTGACCAGCGCCTTCCCGGAAAACACCACGGACGTGCCGGCCTACGCCTACGACCCTGACCGCGCCCGCGCGCTGCTGAAGGAAGCCGGCGTCTCGGGCATGAAGCTGGAGATCACCACGCCGGGCCTGAATCCCTACGACAAGTTCGTGGTGCCGATCGCCAACGACCTGACACAGGTGGGCATCCAGGGCACGGTGCGCGTGCTCGAGCGCGGTGCTTACGGCCAGGCGCGCGCGGCCGGCACCGTGCAGAGCTGCATCACCGCGGTGGTGGGCCCACCGGATCCGGGCGCGCCGCTGGTCACGCTGTACGCGAAGAAGTCGTTTCCGCCGGGCATGAACACCTCCCGCTACGAGGGTGTGGAAGATCTGCTGGGCAGCGTCACCAGCGAACTGGACCCGGGCAAGCGCAAGGCAGCGTACGCGGCCATCCTGCGCAAGACCATGACCGACCTGCCGGTGATCCCGCTGTTCGCCGACCGCCTGTTCCTGGCGTACTCCGACGCGGTCGAGGGACTGACGCAGAACTCGATGTTCACGGTGCAGGTCTCCAACGCCGTCTCGATGAAGGGCGCCTGAGCCGTGCAGTACCTGTCGCGCTGGATGCTCCAGCTGGTCGTGACGGTGCTGGGCGTGGTCACCGTCACGTTCTTCCTGATGCGCGCGATCCCGGGCGACCCGGCGCTGTACATGCTCGGCGACTACGCCACCGCCGACGCGGTGGCCAGTTTGCGCGCCAGGCTGGGGCTGGACCTGCCGGTGGTCGAGCAGTACCTGCACTTCATGGGCCGCGCGCTGACCGGCGACCTGGGCGCATCCGTGGTCACCGGCCAGAGCGCGCTCAAGGAGGTGTTGGACAGCGTGCCCTGGTCCATCGCGCTGACGGGCTGGGGCATGGCGATCGCGGTGGCGCTCGGCGTGCCGCTGGGCGTCGTGTCGGCCAGCCGGCAGGGCACCTGGGTCGACACCACGGTGATGGTCGTGGCCCTGGGCGGCATCTCCTTCCCGGTGTTCTGGATCGGCCTGGTCGCGATCCTCGGCCTGTCGCACTGGGCGGGACTGTTCCCCACGCTGGGTGCCTCCAGTGGCGGCGGCTTCTGGACGGCCATGCACCACCTGGCCCTGCCGGCGCTGGTGCTGGGCGTGTCCGTGGCGGCCTACATCGCCCGGCTGACCCGCTCGGCCATGCTGGAAGTGCTGGGCCAGGACTACATCCGCGTGGCCCGCGCGCTCGGCGTGCCGGAGCGGCGGGTGCTGTACCGGCTGGCACTGCGCAACGCAGCCGTGCCCATCCTGGCGGTGATCAGCGTGACCTTCGCATGGTCGCTGGGCAACGCCATCCTGGTCGAGATGGTGTTCAGCCGCCCCGGCCTGGGCTCCACCATCATGAAGGCCGTGCTGGCACGCGACTACCAGCTCGTGCAGGCCGGCCTGCTGTTGCTGGCCGCCGCCGTGGTGCTGGTCAACGCGACCTGCGACCTGCTCTACGTGGCGATCGATCCGCGACTGAAGTCACGATGAAACAAGAAACCCTGCTCCCCCCGGGCGTCTCGCACGCGCAGGCCGCCGCGCCGCTGGAAACGCCGACCCTGGCACGCCGCCCGCCACGCTGGAAGACCATGCTGTCGCACCCGGGGCTGGCGATCGGCGCGGCCATCATCGCGGCGATGTTCATCGTCGCACTGGGCGCACCCTGGCTGGCACCGCACTCGCCGACGGCGACCGACCTGATGGCCACGCTGGCCCCGCCCTCGCTGGCCTACCCGCTCGGCACGGACCAGTTCGGGCGATGCATCCTGTCGCGCCTGATCTGGGGCTCGCGGGTGTCGCTGCAGGTGGCGATGGCGGTGGTGCTGCTGTCGCTGTCGATCGGCACGCTGGTCGGCGCCATCGCCGGCTACGCGGGCGGTTGGGTGGAACGCGTGTTCACCACGCTGACCGACATCCTGCTGGCGTTCCCCGGCTTCCTGCTGGCGCTGGCCATCGTCGCGGCGCGCGGTTCCTCGCTGGAGTCCATCATCATCGCGGTGTCGGTGGCCTACATCCCGCGGGTGGCGGTGGTCATGCGCTCGGTGGTGCTGACCATCAAGCCGCGGCCGTTCATCGAGGCCTCGCACGCCATCGGCATGTCGCACCTGCGCATCCTGTTCAAGCACATCGTGCCGAAT
>CAJYRH010000440.1 GCA_913776795.1 uncultured Pseudorhodoferax sp.
GATGTTGTGGATGGTCATGGCACCCACCATCAGCGCCATCACGGCGTTGGGCGGGATGCCCAGCGTCAGCAGCGGGATGAAGGAGGTCTGCGCGCCGGCGTTGTTGGCCGACTCGGGCGCGGCCACGCCGCGGATGTTGCCCTTGCCGAACGGCACTTCGCCCGGATGCAGCTTGGTCTTCTTCTCGATGGTGTAGGCCGCGAAGGCCGCGAGCAGCGCGCCGCCGCCGGGCAGGATGCCCAGCGCCGCACCCAGCGAGGTGCCGCGCAATACGGCCGGCAGCATGCGCTTGAAGTCTTCCGCCGTCGGGAACAGGCCCGTGACCTTGCCGGTGAACACTTCGCGCTCGTCTTCGGGCTTGGACAGATTGGTGATGATTTCACCGTAGCCGAACACACCCATGGCGATGGCGACGAAGCCGATGCCGTCCGTCAGTTCCGGGATGTCGAAGCTGAAGCGGGCCACGCCCGAGTTCACGTCGGTACCCACCAGACCCATGAGCAGGCCCAGCACGATCATCGCGATGGCCTTGAGCAGCGAGCCAGACGCCAGCACCACGGCGCCGATCAGGCCCAGGATCATCAGCGAGAAGTATTCGGCAGGGCCGAACTTGAACGCGACTTCGGTCAGCGGCGGCGCGAACGCGGCCAGGATCAGGGTGCCGACCGAGCCCGCGAAGAACGAGCCCAGGCCGGCAGCCGCGAGTGCGGGACCGGCACGGCCGCGCCGTGCCATCTGGTAGCCGTCGATCACGGTCACCACCGACGAGGACTCGCCCGGCAGGTTGACCAGAATCGCGGTGGTGGAGCCGCCGTACTGCGCGCCGTAATAGATGCCGGCCAGCATGATGAGGGCCGACACCGGGGGCAATGCGTAGGTCGCGGGCAACAGCATGGCGATGGTCGCCACCGGGCCGATGCCGGGCAGCACGCCGATCAGCGTGCCCAAGATACAGCCGATCAGGCAATACAGCAGGTTGGTCAGCGTGAACGCGACGCCGAAACCCAGCGAGAGGTTTTGAATCAGATCCATGGTGTGTGACTCAGCCCGTGATGAAGGTCGGCCAGACCTGGATCTGGAGCTTCAGTGCCCAGATGAACGCGAAGTAGCTGCCGACGGCCAGCACCGTGGCCAGGATCAGCACCGATTTGATGTTGAACTCGTGGCCGGCCAGGCTGGAGATGATGGTCAGCGCGTAGATGGCGGCGATCATGCCCATGGCCGGGATGCCGACGCTCGGCAGCCCCCCCAGCAGAATGCCGAACGCGAAGTTGGCCGCCAGGATGTAGAACACCTGCTTCCAGGCCCACTTGCCGATCTTGTCGCCGTCGGCCGTCTCCGTCACCAGTGCAGTGAACGTGATGATCATGCCGATGACGGCCATCACGATGCCCAGCATCAGCGGGAAGTAACCCGGCCCCATCCGGGCGCCGCTGCCCACCGTGTAGGTCGTCGCGCCCCAGGCGAACGCGACCCCCACGATGGTGAACATGAGCCCGGAAAAAAAGTCTTTCTGACTTTTGATGTTCACAAAAATGCCTCCTCTAAACCAAAGGTGGCGCGATTGTGGGGGCATTCAAATCGCCAAAAGATGTGGATTCCACCTACATGCTTGCTGACGACCGCCTGACGGTTTGCGGCCGACCAACACACCGGACAGACCGGTGCTCAGGCGGGTGGTGGCGTGTCCAATGGCGGCGTGGCGCTGAGCACCTCGGCCATCGTGGTCAGGCCCTCTGCCACGCGCAGTGCACCTGCAAGGCGCAAGGGCCGCATGCCGTCGACCAGCGCCTGGCGGCGCAGCGCGGACGGCTGGCCACTGGCCAGCGCCAGCCTGTCCTTGAAGGCCTCGCTGACCGCCAGCAACTCGTACAGGCCCATGCGGCCCATGAAGCCGGTCATCCGGCACTCCAGGCAGCCGACCGGCTTGTACGGTGTGCAGGCGCCGTTGATCCGCCAGGGATGGACCATGCGGTTCAGTGTCTCGGACGTGGTGCCCTCGTCGGGCGCACGGCAGTGCCGGCACAGCACGCGCACCAGGCGCTGGGCCAGCACGCCCAGCACCGTGGCGTTCAGCAGGTAGGGCGGCACGCCCAGCTCCATGAGCCGCGTGAGCGCGGCCGGCGCGTCGTTGGTGTGCAGCGTGGAGAACACCAGGTGGCCCGTCAGCGCGGCCTGCACGGCCATCTCGGCGGTCTGCAGGTCGCGGATCTCGCCGACCATGATCACGTCCGGGTCCTGGCGCATCAGCGCGCGCAAGCCTTCGGCGAAATCGAAGTCCAACTGCGGCTGCACCTGGGTCTGGTTGAAGGCCGGCTCGATCATCTCGATCGGGTCCTCGATGGTGCTGACGTTGAGCGCCTCGGTCGCCACCCGCTTGAGCGTGGAGTACAGCGTGGTGGTCTTGCCCGAACCGGTCGGGCCGGTGACCAGCACCACGCCGTGCGGCTGGCGCACCAGCGCCTCCCAGCGCGTGGCGTCGTGGGGCGAGAAGCCCAGCGCGTCCAGGTCCTTGACCGCCGTGTCGGGGTCGAAGATGCGCATCACCATCTTCTCGCCGAAGGCCGTGGGCAGCGTGGACAGGCGCATCTCGATCTCGTCCCCGCGCGGGTTGCGGGTCTTGATCCGACCGTCCTGCGGCCGCCGCTTCTCCACCACGTCCATGCGGCCCAGCAGCTTGACGCGTGCAACCACGGCGTTCATGACGCCCATGGGCATCTGGTAGACCGGGTGCAGCACGCCGTCGATGCGGAACCGGATCACGCCCTGCTCGCGCCGCGGCTCCAGGTGGATGTCGCTGGCCCGTTGGTTGAAGGCGTATTGCCAGAGCCAGTCCACCAGCTGCACCACGCCCTGGTCGTTGGCGTCCAGCTGCTTGTTGGACTTGCCGAGTTCGACCAGCTGCTCGAAGCTGGCCAGGCCCGCGCTGCCGCCGGCCTTCTGCGCGGCGCGCACCGACTTGGCCAGCGCGAAGAACTCGGCCGTGTAGCGCTGGATGTCCAGCGGGTTGGCGACCACACGGCGCACGCTGCGGCGCGACTGGCGCTCCACCTCGGGCACCCAGTCGCTGACGAAGGGCTCGGCGGTGGCCACCACGACCTCGTTTGCGCCGACCTGCAGCGGCAGCACCTTGTGGCGCTCGGCGTAGACGGCGCTCATGGTGTCAGCCACCTTGCCCACGTCGACCTTGAGCGGATCGATGCGCTGGTACGGCAGGCCGGCGCGGCCGGCCAGCCATTCGGTGAGCATCTCGATGTCCAGCGGCTTGCCATCGCGCGCTCGGGCCATGGCCACGCTGGCCAAGCGCACCAGGGCCGGCTGCGCACTTTCGGCCTGGGCGCAGCGCGCCACGGTGCGGCGCTGCTCCTCGGCCGAGATGACGCCGTCGGCAGCCAGCCAGTCGACCAGCAGGCGCCAGGTCAGCGGCCCCACGTAAGCGGCGCTCATGGCGCCACCGGACTGAACACGCGCAACCACTTGCGGGCCGGCAGGCCCCAGCGCGATTCGATGTCTGCCGCGCGCTGGAGCAGGTCCGCGCGCTCCGGCCGACTCGGCTCGCGCTGGGCCAGCACCACGGTGTTGCCTTCGCGCGTGGGCCGGAAGGCCCAGACTGCGCCCGCGCCGAAGGCTTCGGCGATGCGCGCCAGGCTGGCTTCGTAGCTCGATGAGCGGCCGAACAGGTTGACCGTCATGGCGCCCTCTTCCGTCAGCAGGCGGCGGCAGTCGGCATAGAAGTCGGCACTGTCGAGCACCGGCGAGGCCGCTTCCTGGTCGTACAGGTCGACCTGCAGCGCGTCGACCGTGCCGTGCAGGGTCGCATCCAGAACCGCCAGGCCGGCGTCGGCCAGGCGCACCTGCAGCCGCGCATCGTCCTGCGGCAGCTTGAACCAGCCGCGGCAGGCCGCGATCACCTGCGGGTTCAACTCGATCACCGTGGTGCGCATGCGCAGTTTCTTGTGGCAGAACTTGGTCAGCGCACCGGCCCCCAGGCCCAGCTGCATGGCGTGGCGCTTGGTGATCCCGTCAGGGGGCACGAACAGCAGCCAGGCCATCATGCGCTGGACGTACTCCAGCTCGATGTCGTAGGGCCTGTCGATCAGCATCGAACCCTGCACCCATTCGGTGCCCAGGTGCAGCGTACGCACCACGCCATCGTCGGCGAACTGCACCTCGGGCAGCGCGGGCTGGGCACGGCGTACCGTGGCGGATTTAGCGGCTTTGGTCATCGCGCGCGATTGTGGCCTGCGCGTGCACCAGCGGGTGCAGGCGCGGCATGGCCGCAAGCGCGTTGGCCGTGGTGGCTGCCTCGACATCGGCCAGCGCCAGGCCACGCAGCATCGCCAGCGTCTCGGCGATGCGTGGCAGTTCGGCTGGCGTGTTCAGGCCCTGGGGCCGGCCGGCCGCGCGCTCGGACTGTCGCACGTAGAGCCACTGCGGCGGAATGTCGGGCGCGTCGGTTTCCATGACGATGGCGTCCAGCGGCAGTTCAGTGGCCAGCTGGCGCAGCTGGCGTGCGGTGTCGAAGGTCATGGCGCCGCCGAAGCCCAGCTTCAAGCCCTGGGCCAGCACGGCCCTGGCCTGCTGCAGGCTGCCGTTGAAGGCGTGGGCGATGCC
>CAJYRH010000441.1 GCA_913776795.1 uncultured Pseudorhodoferax sp.
CAAAACCAAGGTTTTCCACACATGTGGTGCCCGCTCTACTACTACCACTATTCAGTTTCATTGAAAGATAGAAGGAAGCTGGCGGGGCTGGCGTCTGACTGTTGCGGCAAGCACACAGGCCCCGACAGCGTTGCGGCATCTGCATGGCGACCGTCCTCTTCCAGTACATGACCAACCGGCCCGGCAGCCTGTCGGGCGCTGGATGCGAGGTGGTGCCATCGCGGTGGCGCGACGGGCTGGCAACCGGCCGCGCGTGCGGCAGCGCCGCGGTGCAACGCGTGCCGCGCGGCCGTGTCGGTGCACGCACCGGATGGCCGCTTCCAGCGCGGTCGGCATCCACCAACCAGGCCTGTCCCGGACAAGCATGTGGATAGTTCCGGCACAAGCCGGTGCTTGTCCACAGCCACGCGGCTGCGGCGCGAGTTGTTCATGCCTGCACGACAGCACCGAAGCGTGGCGGCCCACAGCCAAGTCTGTGCCGCAAGTGCGCGGCGCGTTTGAAAAAACCGTGCTTGTCCACAGCCACGGGCGCCCTCTACTACTACGACTATTGAGAGATAGAGAAGATAGAAGAGGGATAGGGCGCGGCGCCGCTCCCCGCCCCGCATAGGATGGACCCCGCCATGCAACGTGTCGCCTCCGCCCCCAACCTCATGGTCGCCACGCTGTGGGCCGACATGCTGCGGCGCGACGGCATCTCGGCCACCGTGCAGCGTGCCTATGCCAGCGCCATCGCCGGCCAGATCCCGCCGGATCAGGCCCTCCCGGAGATCTGGGTCGAGGAAGACACGCATCTGGACCGTGCACTGGCCATGCTGCAAGAGCTCCAGCACCCGCCAGAGCGGCGCTGGGGCTGTCCCGGCTGCGACGAGGTGCTGGAGGGGCCGTTCGAGCAATGCTGGAACTGCGGAACGCTGCGCAGGCCGGCCAGTTAGCATCGCGGGCCACGTCTTGACCGAGGACCCAGCGCCGTGCCCCACCGACTGAGCCAACTGCCTTTCCTGCACCCCTGGCGCCACGGTTTCGTGCGCCTGGCCGTGGCCGTGCCGCGCAACCGCGTGGCCGACCCGGTGTTCAATGCTGCGGAGACGGTGCGCCTGTACGAGGATGCGGCAGACCAGGGCGCCTCAGTCGTCGCCTTCCCCGAGCTGGGCCTGTCGGCCTACACCTGCGACGACCTGTTCCACCAGGCCACGCTGCTCGACCGCTGCCTGGAGGCGCTGCACACGGTGGCCCAGGCCACGCGCGGGCGCGATGCCGTGGCCATCGTCGGCCTGCCGCTGCGCGTGGACCACAGGTTGTTCAACTGCGCAGCCATCGTGGCCGGCGGCCGGGTGCTGGGCGTGCAGCCCAAGACCTACCTGCCCAACTACGGCGAGTTCTATGAAGGCCGGCAGTTCGCAGCGGCCGAAGCCGCCCTATCGGCCACCGTGCACCTTTTCGGCCAGGACGTGCCCTTTGGATCGGACCTGGTGTTCCGGGCCCGCCAACAGCCCCTGCTGGCCCTGCATTGCGAGATCTGCGAGGACTTGTGGGTGCCGATCCCGCCGTCGAGCTACGCCGCGCTGGCGGGTGCCACGGTGCTGGTCAACCTGTCGGCCTCCAACATCACCATCGGCAAGGCCGCCTACCGGCACCGTCTGGCGGGCCTGCAATCGGGCCGCTGCCTGGCGGCGTACCTGTATTCATCGGCCGGCATCGGCGAATCGACGACCGACCTGGCCTGGGACGGCCAGGCCCTGATCTACGAGGGCGGGGAGCTGCAGGCCGAAAGCGAGCGCTTCTCCAATGTCTCGCACACCATCTTCGCGGACGTGGACCTGGAACGCCTGGTGCACGAGCGCATGCGGCAGAACAGCTTCGGCACCTCGGCGGCGCGGCACAAGGCGCAGCTGGCCGGCTGGCGCATGGTGGAGTTCGATCTTGCGCCGCCCAAGGCGCCAGGTGCGCTGCGCCGCACGGTGGAGCGCTTCCCCTACGTGCCGGCCGACGCCGCAACCCGCGACGAGCGCTGCCGCGAGGTCTTCAACATCCAGGTGCAGTCGCTGGTGCAGCGGCTCGAGGCTGCGCACATCGAGAAGGTGGTGATCGGCGTGTCCGGCGGTCTCGATTCGACCCACGCGCTGCTGGTGCTGGCCCAGGCCATGGACCGTCTGAACCGCCCGCGCAGCCACATCCTGGCCTACACCATGCCGGGCTTTGCCACAAGCACGCGCACGCTGGACCAGGCGCACCGGCTCATGGCCACGGTGGGTTGTACGGCCAAAGAGATCGACATCCGGCCCAGTTGCCGCCAGATGCTGGCCGACCTGGACCACCCGTTCGCGCGCGGCGAGCCTGTCTACGACATCACCTTCGAGAACGTGCAGGCCGGCGAGCGCACCAGCCACCTGTTCCGCCTGGCCAACCACCACGGCGCCATCGTGGCCGGTACCGGCGACCTGAGCGAACTGGCGCTGGGCTGGTGCACCTACGGCGTGGGCGACCACATGTCCCACTACAACGTGAACGCCAGCGTGCCCAAGACGCTGATCAAGCACATGGTGCACTGGGTGGCCGGCCAGAACCTGCTGGGCGATGCGGGCAGCGGCGTGCTGCGCGAGATCCTGGCCACCGAGGTCAGCCCCGAGCTGGTGCCCGCCAGCGCCGATGCCGATGGCAAGGACCAGCCCGGCCAGCGCACAGAGGACACGGTGGGCCCCTACGAGCTGCAGGACTTTCACCTCTACCACATCGTGCGCCACGGCTTCGGCCCGGCCAAGGTGGCCTTCCTCGCGCACGCTGCCTGGCACGACCGCCACCAGGGCCCCTGGCCTGACGCGTTGCAGGGTGCGCACAACCAGTACGGGCTGCCCGACATCAAGAAACACCTGCGCACCTTCGTCTGGCGCTTCTTCCAGACCAGCCAGTTCAAGCGCAGCTGCGTGCCCAATGGGCCGAAGGTGGGCTCCGGCGGATCGCTGTCGCCCCGTGGCGACTGGCGCGCGCCCAGCGACTCGGAGGCGCGCGTCTGGATCGACGAGGTGGCTGCGATCCCCGACGACTCGGCCGCCTGAGCGCGGGCAGCGCGCTCAGGCAGGCTTGCGTCGGTTGTCCGTGCCCACGCCCTGGTAGTAGAGGGCCTTCTCCTCGAACATGGTGCGGTCGGCCTGGTGCAGTGCGTCGTCGACCTCGGCGGCATGGTGCGCCATCGCCACGCCGATCGACAGGCTCAGGGGATGGCCAGGATAGAACTGGTTGTTCACGGCCACCATGGAGCCGATGCGGGTCTTCAGTTCCTGCGCGATCCTCTCGTCGGCGCCGGGCAGGAGCGCCACGAACTCGTCGCCGCCGATGCGCGCCACGCACCAGGGTTGTCCGGCCGTGGCGCTGGCCAGCACCTCGCCCGCACGGCGCAGCAGCACGTCGCCGATGGCGTGGCCCTTGGTGTCGTTCACGTGCTTCAGCCCGTTCATGTCGATCGCCAGCACGCCGAGCGGCCAGGGGCCCTTTCGGGCGATGCGGCTGAGCTCGTCCACGTAGAAGGCCCGGTTGCGCAGGCGGGTCAGCGAGTCGTGCTTGCCCAGGTACTCCAGGTAAGCCTCGGCCTTCTTGCGCGCCGTGATGTCCACCAGCGAGACCAGGGCCAGGTCCCAGTGCGCCAGGTGGTCCGGCAGCACGGCGAACTGCATGTGCACGTTGATGAGGTTGCCGCCCAGTCCGTAGTTGACGGCTTCGCGCGACTGCACGAGCTTGCCGTGCCATAGCTCGATCAGCTGCTCGGCGAAGCTGTCGCGCATCTCGGAGCGGAACACCTGCCGCAGATTGGCCTTGAGTTCGTCCTGCGACGTCGCGCCGAACATCTCCAGCGTGAGGCGGTTGACCTCCAGCACCTGCACTTCGTCCATGCAATGCTCGACGAATTCGGGATGGACGTTGAGGAACACGCGGAAGTCCTGGATGCCCTGGCCGCGCACCTCGTCCAGCAGGCGCTTGACGCCGCTGAAGTCCTGCACCCAGAGCGACACCGGCGAATGGCTGAAGAGGTAGCGGGCGTAGCGCTCGCTCGCGGCCAGCAGTTCGCGCGCCCGCACGGTCTGCGTCACGTCCTCCAGCGCCACCAGCACGCGGGCCCACGTCTGTTCGTGGCCCTTCAGCACATGCACGTGGATCCTGGCATCGATGCGACGACCGTCCAGCGCGTAGTTGACGGTGTCGTTCGAGTAGTTCAACCGGCCTTCCCAGGCGGCCTGCACTTCGCGGTGCATGACCTCCGCCGATTCCTCGCGGAAGATCTCGGGCAGGCGCGCCTGCAGTTCGTCCTGGCTGGATGCGACGAAAAGATCCAGGGTGCGCCGGTTGGCCTTGATCAGCCGCATGCCCTGGGCCCATTGCAGCAGGCGGCCGGGATCAGCCAGCAGATGTGCATGCAGATCGGTCACGCCTTCGCTGCGCCATTGGTCCACCATGGACTTGCGCACGCTGTAATCCTCGAACCACAGCGAAATGGGCGCCCATTCGAACATCTGTTCGTAGTCGGCGGGCAAGGAGCTCATGGTGCTGGCGCCGGGGGCAAATCCGGAGGAGGCCAATGGGGCCGCCATGCACGGGGCGATCCGGTTCCATCGCATTCGCTCCAGACCGATCGTGCACCGTATGGCGTTTCCTGAAGATTATGTGCAATTTGATCTGTCACATATGACAGAACTTATATTGCATGCAGTAACCAGCTGTGCTTGGCGGCCCTGTGAAACTTCACCCGGCCGGCCGCCGCCGCTCATGGCGACCTTCGTGGTAGAAGCGCGTCTTCGCGTCGAACATCGCCTGGTCGGCTGCGTGCAGGGCGTCTTCCACTTCGGATGCGCGCTGTGCACTGGCCACGCCGATCGACAGGCTCAGCGCCTGTCCGGGATAGAACTGGTTGTTGAGCTCCGTCATCGATGCGATGCGGCTCTTGAGTTCCTGGGCCACGCGTTCGTCCGCGCCAGGCATCAGTGCCACGAACTCGTCTCCGCCGATGCGCGCCATG
This sequence comes from uncultured Pseudorhodoferax sp., assembly GCA_913776795.1. The sequence goes on from CAJYRH010000441.1 coordinate 5,009, forward strand.
CACCAGGGTTGGCCCGCGCTGGCGCTCGAGAGAACCTCGCCCGCGCGCCGCAGCAAGGCGTCCCCCGCCACATGGCCCTCGCTGTCGTTGACGCGCTTGAGCCCGTTCAGGTCCATCGCCAGGATGCCCAGCGGCCAAGGCCCCTTGCGTGAGATGCGGTTGAGTTCTTCCACGTAGAACGCCCGGTTGCGCAGCCGTGTCAGGGAGTCGTGCTTGCCCAGGTACTCCAGGTAGGCCTCGGCCTTCTTGCGTGCCGTGATGTCCACCAGCGAGACCAGCACCAGGTCCCAGTGCGCCCGGTGGTCGGGCATCACCGAGAACTGCATGTGGATGTTGATCAGCGCGCCGCCCAGGCCGTAGTTGATGACTTCGCGCGTCTGCTCGGTCTTGCCGTTCCACAGGTCGATGAGCTGCTCGGCAAAGGTGTCGTGCATCTCGTCGCGAAAGACCGCACCCAGGTTGCCCAGCAGTTCGTCCTGGCTGGCGGCGCCGAACATGGTGAGCGTCTGCCGGTTGACCTCCAGCACGCGGATCTCCTCCATGCAGCGGCCCACGAACTCCGGGTGCACGGAAAGAAACACGCGGAAGTCCTGGATGCCCTGGGCGCGCACCTCGTCGAGCTGCCGCTTGACGCCGCTGAAGTCTTCCACCCACAGGGATACCGGCGAGTAGTGGAACAGGTCGCGCGCATGCTGCTCGCTGGCGGCCAGTTGCCGGCGTGTCTGCACGCCTTCCGTGGTGTCCTCCAGCGAGACGAGCACACGGTCCCAGCGGTCCTCATGGCCTTGCAGCACGCGCACGCGGATGGCCACGTCGATGCGCCGGCCGTCCAGGGCGTAGTTGACGGTCTGGTTCGCATAGTCGAGCCGGCCGTTCCACAACGACAGCATTTCAGGAAGCATGGTCGTGAGCATGTCGCCGCGGAACACGTCGGGCAGGCGCTGCTGCAGCTCCTCGAGGCTGGCTGCGCCGAACAGCGTCAGGGTCTGCCGGTTCACCTGCAGGATGCGGATGCCGGCCGCGCATTGCTGCACGCGGGTGGGTTCGGCACGCAGGTGCGCCTCCAGGTCCGTCACGCCGGCGGCGCGCCAGGCTTCGAACAAGTCCTTGAGCGCGCTGAAGTCTTCGAGCCAGAGCGAGATCGGGGCCCATTCGAACATCTGTTCGAAGTCGGTCGATTGGGGGGTGGTCATGGTGCGCGGAATTGTGGATGACTTCTGTGCGCATCCCGCCGGCAGCAACGCCGCCAGGAGCCTATGCGCGCCAAAGCGCCAGAAGGCGGCACTGGATCGATGCAGCCTGCCGGCACAGGCGGCCGCACGCGCTCAACCGCCTGGCGGCTGGCCGTTGGAGGCGGTCACGCCGCCGTCGACCGGCAGGTTCACGCCGTTGACGAAGCGGGCGTCTTCGCTCGCGAGGAAGGCCACCACGCCCGCGATGTCCGCAGGTTCGGCCACGCGGCCGAGTGGCAGCCGTTCCATGAACTTGGCCACCAGCGCCGGGTCGGCGAGCATGTCCTCGGTCATTCCGGTGCGCGTGAGCGAAGGGCAAACGGCATTGCAGCGCACACCCTGTGCGCCATAGTCCAGCGCGATCGCGCGCGTGAGGTTCACCACCCCGCCTTTGGCCGCGTTGTAGGCACACATGGCCCAATCCGCCCCCAGCCCCGACACCGATGCGGTATTGACGATGCAGCCCCGGGTCTTGAGCAGTTCGGGCAGCGCCGCGCGGCAGCCGTGGAACACGCCCGTGAGGTCGACGCGGATCGTCTTGTTCCAGTCGTCCAGCGCCA
>CAJYRH010000442.1 GCA_913776795.1 uncultured Pseudorhodoferax sp.
CAGCTACATCCGCGCTCACGGCACCGAGGCGTTCTCGCTCAGCGTGGGCGAAGCGGTGCCGCTGTCGCGCTTCCTGGTCGACACCGCGCGCGAGGGCTGCGACATGAACAGCGCCGAAGGCCGCGCCCACCTGGCCAGCAACGCCAGGCCGCTGTGGGCGCAACTGCCCGACGGGGCGCTGAAGCGCCAGCTGCTGGGCGACCTGGCCGACCTCGTGCAACTGGACGCGCGCGAACTGTCCGAACTGTGGGAACCGCGGGCCGCGCCCGACGCGCCAAAGCCGCGCCGCCGCCCCGGCCGCGGCACCGCGGCGGAGCAGCCCCGGCCCAGCCGCGGGCGCAATGCCGCGCGCTCTGCCCTGCAGGCGTACGCCAGCCATGTGGCCATGGTGCTGCTGCGCAACACTGGGCTGTGGGACCAACTCACCCATGCCGACCACGATCTGCTCTGCGGTCTGGACGGGCCGTGGGGTGAGCTGTTCCGGTGGGTCGACCAGCAGGTGCACGAACACGGGGCCCAGCCCTGGGCGGCGTTGGACATCGGCGTGCAGGGCCAGCCGTTCGAGCAGGAGGCGCGCAAGCTGGTCGCGCAGGACAGCATGCAGCCGCTGGGCCAGGTGTTCGAGATCGAGGACGTGCCGCTGGCCGCCGTGCGCACCACGCTCACGCGCCTGCACCGCGACGTGATCGCCGAGGAGCTCAAGTTCCTGCAGACGCTGCCGGCGTCCGATCCGGAGCGCATCGGCCGCGAACGCGAGCTCATCCTGCAGCAGCTGGCGCTCAAGAAGTCGCTAGCGTCTTGAAATCTGCGGCGTCGGCTACAATCTTTGGTTTGTCTCGCGGCAAGAGCGACAGCAGTACCTCCGAGCCCGGCCGACCGATGCCACCGTGCGCACAACCGGCCAATCTCATCGCAAGGGCTGCATTCCAAATGATCGCCCCCACATCTTGCCCATGGGTCAAGCCACCCCTGCTCGAGCAGGGCAGCTGACCTGCTCGCCCCGCGCCGGGTTCCAGCGGCGCTTGTCATTCGCGTTTTTCGTCGTGTCGAGGTGTGTCCATGCCAAGCCTGAAGTCCGAGAAGCCAGCCAAGAAGTCCGCCCCGCCTGCTGCAAAGGCCGCAGCCCAGCCCGCGTCCAAGGCGCGGGCCACTGCCAAGTCCCCAAAGAAAGCCCTGACCTTGCCCGCATCGAAGACCCCCGCCTCGGAAAAGCCCGCCAAGAAGACCGCCGCCGCGGCAGATGAGACCGTGACCAAGAAGAAGCCTGGCCGCCCGCCCAAGGCCGCCGGCGAAAGCGCCACCAAGAAGGCTGCCGCCAACAAGACGGCAGCCAAGGCGCTGGACGAAGACGACGTCGGCGACGACATGTCCGACCTCGAGGAGGAGTTTGCCGAGGAGCCTGCAGCACCGGTGGCGGCCGCCGACGCCCCCGTCGAGAAGGTCAAGCCGCTGCGCATGAAGATCAGCAAGGCCAAGGAACGGGCCTTGATGAAGGAGTTCGGACTGGACGAGACCGTCCTGTCCGAAGAGGACATGGCCAAGCGCCGCCAGCGCCTGAAGGCGCTGATCAAGCTGGGCAAGACGCGCGGCTACCTCACGCACGGCGAAATCTCCGACCACCTGCCCGACAAACTGGTCGACGCCGAGACGCTGGAAGTCGTGATCGCCACGCTGAACGACCTGGGCGTGGCCGTCTACGAGCAGACGCCCGATGCCGAGTCGATGATCATCACCGACAACGCGCCCACCGGCTCCACCGAAGAGGAAGCCGAGGAAGCCGCCGAAGCCGCCCTGTCCACCGTGGACAGCGAGTTCGGCCGCACCACCGACCCGGTGCGCATGTACATGCGCGAGATGGGCACGGTCGAACTGCTCACGCGCGAAGGCGAGATCGAGATCGCCAAGCGCATCGAGGGCGGCCTCATGCGCATGATGGAAGCCATCAGCGCAAGCCCCGCCACGCTGGCCGAGGTGTTCCGCCTGGGCGAGGAGATCCGCGAAGGCAAGGTCGTGATCTCCACCATCGTGGACGGCTTCACCGACCCCAACGAAGCCGACGACTACGTGGCCGAGGAGGACTTCGACGAGTTCGACGCGGCCGACGACGACGACGGCAAGGGCGGCTCCAAGGCGCTGACCAAGAAGCTCGAAGAACTCAAGAACGAGGCGCTGTCGCGCTTCGACCGCCTGCGCGAGCTGTTCGAGAAGGTCCACAAGATCTACGACAAGGAAGGCTATGGCTCGGCCCACTACCTGAAGGCCCAGCAGGCCGTCAGCGAGGAGCTGATGACCATCCGCTTCACGGCCAAGACCATCGAGAAGCTGTGCGACCTGCTGCGCAGCCAGGTCGACGACGTGCGCAAGAAGGAGCGCGAGCTGCGCCGCATCATCGTGGACAAGTGCGGTTACCCGCAGGAGCAGTTCGTCGCCGAATTCAGCGGCCGCGACAAGATGGGCAACAAGGTCCCGTCGCACCTGCTCGACCTCAAGTGGATCGAGAAGCAGGCGGCCTCGAACAAGCCATGGGCCGCCATCATGGGCCGCAACATCCCGCCGGTGCAGGATCTGCAGCAAAAGCTCATGGACATCCAGGCCCAGGTGGTGGTGCCGCTGGACGAGCTCAAGGACATCAACAAGCGGATGAACGAGGGCGAGGCCTCGTCGCGCGATGCCAAGAAGGAGATGATCGAGGCCAACCTGCGCCTGGTGATCTCGATCGCCAAGAAGTACACCAACCGCGGCCTGCAGTTCCTTGACCTGATCCAGGAAGGCAACATCGGTTTGATGAAGGCCGTGGACAAGTTCGAGTACCGCCGCGGCTACAAATTCTCGACCTACGCGACGTGGTGGATCCGCCAGGCGATCACCCGGTCCATCGCGGATCAGGCACGGACCATCCGGATCCCGGTGCACATGATCGAAACGATCAACAAGATGAACCGCATCAGCCGGCAGCATCTGCAGGAGTTCGGTTTCGAGCCCGATGCGTCCATCCTGGCCGAGCGCATGGAGATCCCGGAAGACAAGATCCGCAAGATCATGAAGATCGCCAAGGAGCCGATCTCCATGGAAACACCGATCGGCGACGACGACGACAGCCACCTGGGCGACTTCATCGAGGACAGCGCCAACACCGCGCCGATCGAGGCGGCCATGCAGGCCGGCCTGCGCGACGTGGTCAAGGACATCCTGGACTCGCTGACGCCGCGCGAAGCCAAGGTGCTGCGCATGCGCTTCGGCATCGAGATGTCGACCGACCACACGCTGGAGGAAGTCGGCAAGCAGTTCGACGTGACCCGCGAACGCATTCGCCAGATCGAGGCCAAGGCGCTGCGCAAGTTGAAGCACCCCAGCCGCAGCGACAAGCTGCGCAGCTTCATCGACACGCTGTAAGCGCCGTCCACGAGAAAGCCCGCGCCAGCGGGCTTTTTCACGTCCGGCCCGGCGCGGGCAGGTCCACCTTCACCACCAGGCCCGGACGGGCATTGGCCACATGCCAGCTGGCACCGTGGGCCTGGGCCACGAGGCGGCACAGGTACAGCCCCAGGCCCACACCGCCGCTGCTGCGCTCGCGCGCCGCATCGGGCCGATAGAACGGTTCGGCCAGGTGCGGCAGCACGGCCTGGTCGACGCCCGGCCCATGGTCGCGCACGCGCAGGCGGACACCGCCGTTCTCGGGCTGCAGTTGCAGTTCCGGCGGCTGGGAGGCACCGGCGCTGTGGCGCTGCGCATTGCCCAGCAGATTGCGCAGCAACAGGCGCATGCGTGCGCGGTCCAGCGGCAGCTGCGGCAGGCCGTCTGCCACCTGCAGGCGCGGCCTCTGGCCGCCCTCCCCGCCCATGCCATCGAGCACCTCGCGCGCCAGCTCGCCCAGGTCGGTCGGCTCCAGTTGCAGGGCAGCGTGGCGCGTGGCCAGGCGCTCGCTCTCCAGCAGGTCGGTCACCAGGTCGCGCATCACGGCCAGGTCGCGCAGCAAGGCCGCGCGCGTGGGCGCCAGTTCGGCCGACTCGGGCAGCAGCTCGGTGTGCAGACGGGCCCGCGTGAGCGGGCTGCGCAGTTCGTGGCTGATGGCCAGCAACAGGCCGCGCTTGGCCTGCAGCATGCCGTGGATGTCCTGGGCCATGGTGTTGACAGCCTCGGCCAGCTGGCCGAGCTCGTCGTG
>CAJYRH010000443.1 GCA_913776795.1 uncultured Pseudorhodoferax sp.
GTGGGTCTCGGCGAAGTGGTAATGCGAGCCGACCTGGATCGGTCGGTCGGCGCTGTTCTTGACCAGCACGGTCAGGGTGCGGCGGCCGGGGTTCAGTTGATGGTCCCCCGCGTCGACCAGCAGTTCGCCTGGAATCATGGACAACCTCTGCGGTGTGCGTTGCGTTGCCGAGCGCCTCGGGGCAGGCCGGCGGCGCTCATGGAATGGGCTGGTGCACGGTGACCAGCTTGGTGCCATCGGGGAACGAGGCCTCGACCTGGATGTCCGGGATCATCTCGGCGATGCCCTCCATCACGTCGGCGCGCGTGAGCACGTTGCGGCCCTCGCTCATGAGCTCGGCCACGGTCTTGCCGTCGCGGGCGCCTTCCATGACGGCCGCCGAAATCAGGGCCACGGCTTCGGGGTAGTTGAGCTTCAGCCCACGGGCCTTGCGGCGCTCGGCCAGCAGGCCGGCGGTGAAGATCAACAGCTTGTCTTTCTCGCGGGGAGTCAGTTCCATGTCGCTTCGCTCAAAAGTCGGATCGTGCCGGATGCATCGAACGATTATTCAGCAAGCATCGTGCCGCTGCGCGACCACGTGGCATGAAAGCTGCGCTGTCAGCGCGCCGTGCAAGAGACTCCCGTCCCCATCGAACAGAACGCGCCGCAGCGCATCGTCAAGGTCCGGCGCGACTACAACAGCTGGGTCGCGCGCGAGACGATGGAGGACTACGCGCTGCGCTTCACGCCCACGCGCTTTCGCAAGTGGTCGTCCTGGCGCGTGGCCAACACGGCCTTCGGTGCGGCCTCGTTCCTGATCCTCGAAGCCGTCGGTGCCACGCTGCTGGTGCAGTACGGCTTCGTCAACGCCTTCTGGGCCATCCTGGCCACCGGACTCATCATTTTCCTGGCCGGGCTGCCGATCAGCATTTACGCGGCCCGCTACGGCCTGGACATGGACCTGCTCACGCGCGGCGCGGGCTTCGGCTACATCGGCTCGACCCTCACCTCTCTGATCTACGCCAGCTTCACCTTCATCTTCTTCGCGCTGGAGGCCGCCGTGATGGCCTATGCGCTGGAACTCGCGCTGGGCATCCCGCCGACCTGGGGCTACCTCGTCTGTGCCCTGGTCGTGATCCCCCTGGTCACGCATGGCGTCTCGGCCATCAGCCGGCTCCAGATGTGGACGCAGCCGCTGTGGCTGGTCATGCTGGTCGTCCCCTTCGTGTACGTGGTGGTGCGCGATCCTGGTGCGTTCAATGGTGTGGCGCACTATGTCGGTGAGAAGTCCTCGGTCGATGGTTTTGAGTTGCACCTGTTTGGTGCTGCTTTGACCGTGGGCATTGCGCTCATCACCCAGATGGGGGAACAGGCCGATTACCTGCGGTTCATGCCGGTGCGCGAGCGCGCCAACCGTGGGCGCTGGTGGCTGGGTGTGCTGGTCGGTGGGCCGGGCTGGGTGGTGTTGGGCGTGGTCAAGATGCTGGGCGGGGCGTTGCTGGCCTACCTGGCCATCACCCACATGGTGCCCAAGGACCGTGCGGTGGATCCGAACCAGATGTATCTGGCGGCCTACGAGTACGTGTTCCCGCACTACGGCTGGGCCGTGGCGGCCACGGCCCTGTTCGTGGTGGTCTCGCAGCTCAAGATCAACGTGACCAACGCCTACGCCGGCGCGCTCGCCTGGTCGAATTTTTTCTCGCGCGTGACCCACAGCCACCCCGGGCGCGTGGTCTGGGTGGTCTTCAACACGCTGATCGCCTTCATGCTCATGGAGATGAACGTGTTCCAGGCGCTGGGCGAGGTGCTGGGCCTGTACTCCAACCTGGCCATCGCCTGGATCATGGCGGTGGTGGCCGACCTCGTGGTCAACAAGCCGCTGGGCCTGTCGCCCAAGGGCATCGAATTCAAGCGCGCCCACCTGTACGACATCAACCCCGTGGGCGTGGGTGCGATGGCGCTGGCCTCGGCGCTGTCCATCAGCGCCTACATCGGGCTGTTCGGCCCGCTGGCACAGGCGTTCTCGGCGCTGATCGCCATGGGCACCGCCTTCATCGCCTCGCCGCTTCTGGCCTGGTTCACAGGCGGGCGCTACTACATCGCGCGCACATCGAAGCCGCAGCCGGGCGACGCAGGCGCACTGCGCTCCGAGGCTGGCAGCCGGGTGCACCGCTGCGTGATCTGCGAGCGCGAGTACGAGGGCCCGGACATGGCGCACTGCCCGGCCTACCAGGGGCCGATCTGCTCGCTGTGCTGCACGCTGGACGCACGCTGCGGCGACCTCTGCAAGCCGCGCGCCTCGCTCTCCTGGCAGTGGTCGGCTGCGCTGCGCTGGCTGCTGCCGCGGCGCATCTGGCCCTACCTGGACACGGGCCTCGCGCACTACCTGCTGCTCATGCTGGTCCTGGTGCCATTGCTGGCGGCCGTGTTCGGCCTGCTCTACAGCCAGGAGGCTGCCATGACGGAAGGCGCGGGCGGTGCGCGCCTGGCCGAGGAGGCGCTGCGCTCGGGCTTCACCAAGGCCTACATGGCGCTGCTGCTGGCGGCCGGCATCGTGGCGTGGTGGCTGGTGCTCGCGCACAAGAGCCGGCAGGTCGCCCAGGAGGAGTCCAACCGCCAGACGCACCTGCTGGTGCGCGAGATCGAACTGCACCGCCAGACCGACGTCGAACTGCAGCGCGCGCGCCAGGTGGCCGAGGAGGCGCGCCGCCAGGCCGACCAGGCCAACCAGGCCAAGAGCCGCTACATCAGCGCCATCAGCCATGAACTGCGGACGCCGCTCAACAGCATCCTGGGCTATGCGCAGCTCATGGGCGAGGACACGGCAGTGCCGCCGCACCGGCGCCACGCCGTGCAGGTGATCAAGCGCGGTGGCGAGCACCTGCTGCAGCTCGTCGACGGCACGCTGGACATCGCGCGCATCGAGTCGGGCAAGCTCACGCTCAACATCCGGCCCATGGCCTTCGCCGACACCGTGCACGAGGTCGCGGCCATGTTCGAGCTGCAGGCAGAGGGCAAGGGACTGGCCTTCCACTTCGAGCCCGAGGGCCAGCTGCCCGAGCTCGTGCGCGCCGATGAACAGCGGCTGCGCCAGATCCTCATCAACCTGCTGGGCAATGCCATCAAGTTCACGGCGGCAGGCCATGTTCGCTTCCGTGTGCGCTACCAGCGCGAGATGGCGACCCTGGAGATCGCCGACAGCGGCCCCGGCATCGCGGCCGATGCGCTCGCGCGCATCTTCGAGCCCTTCGCCCGTGCGAGCGCGCCTGGCCAGGGCGCGCCCGGCGGTGCCGGACTGGGCCTGACGATCGCCAAGATGCTGACCGACCTCATGGGCGGCGAGCTGACCGCGACGAGCGAACCCGGCGTGGGCTCGCAGTTCAAGGTGCGGTTGTTCCTGCCTGCGCAGCATGGCAAGGCCGGCCGGCAGGTCGCGCGGGCCGCCGTGGCGCGCCATGGCTATGCCGGGCCGCGCCGCAGCGTCCTCGTGGTCGACAACGAAGAGGTCGACCGCCAGTTGCTCGTGCACCTGCTGGAGCCGCTGGGCTTTGCGCTGCGCACGGCCGCCAGCGGCCACGACTGCCTGGATCTGCTGGTCACGGGCTACCGTCCCGATGCCATCCTGATGGACCTGGCCATGCCCGGCATCGACGGCTGGGAGACCATCCGCCGCGTGCGCGCGCTGCTGCCGCGGCCGCCGCGCATCGCCATCGTCTCGGCCAACGCCTTCGACAAGGGCCTGGAGAACGACGTGGAGATCCGGCCCGAGGACTTCCTGGTCAAGCCCGTGCGCCTGTCTGAGTTGCTGGACTGGCTGGGCCGCCAGTTGGCGCTGCAATGGCTGGAGACCGCGCCGGCCGTCGTGGCCGCGGCGCCGCCGGCGCCGGCCGCACCGCTGGCCTATCCCGATCGGGCCAGCCGCGAGGCGCTGCAGCAGGCGGTGGATCTGGGTTTCCACCGCGGCATCATGAACGCGCTGGATGCCATCGAGAGGAGCCAGCCGCCGTGCGCGGCCTTCGTGCAGCAGATGCGTGGGCTGGCGCGACAATTCCAGTTCGAAGCCATGAGCCGACTGCTGCAACAAGCCTCCGATGCCGCCCGAACCCCTTGACCAGACCCTGGACCGCGCCAACAGCGACGTGGTGCTGATCGTCGACGACGTGCCCGACAACCTGGCCGTGCTGCACGATGCGCTCGACGAATCGGGCTTTACGGTGCTGGTGGCCACGGGCGGCGAGATGGCGCTGCAGCGCGCCGCCCAGGCCGTGCCCGACGTGGTGCTGCTGGACGCCATGATGCCGGGCATGGACGGCTTCGAGGTGGCCCGGCGCCTGAAGGCCATGCCGGCCACGGCCCACATCCCGATCATCTTCATGACCGGCCTGACCGAGACCGAGCACCTGGTCGCCGCGCTGGAATCGGGCGGCGTGGACTACGTCACCAAGCCGATCAAGCCCAAGGAGGTGCTGGCGCGCATGCAGGTGCACCTGGCCAGCGCGCGCGAGCGGCGCCAGGCGCGCAACGCACTCGACGCCTTCGGCTACGCCAGCATCACCGTGCGCGTGAGCGATGGCCGGCTCATGTGGCAGACGGTGCTCGCACGCGAGCTGCTGCAGCGCTACTGCGGCGGGCCCGCCGCGGGCAGCGTGGCGCCCGAGGTGTTGCTGGACTGGCTGCGCCGGCATGCGGCCGACGCCGAGCAGCGCCAGATCGAGCCACCGCCGCTGCGCGTGGAGCAGGGCGCCCGTGCGCTGAGCTTCCGGCTGCACCAGCAGACCGGCGACGGCGAGGGCGGCGGCGACTGGCTGATCGTCATGCGCGAGGAGTCCGACGCCGCCGTGATCGAGGCGCTGAGCCTGTCGCTGGCGCTGACCGCGCGCGAGGCCGAGGTGCTGTACTGGCTGGTCAAGGGCAAGACCAACCGCGACATCGGCGAGATCCTGGGCGCCAGCCCGGCCACCATCAAGAAGCACCTGGAGCGCGTCTACGTCAAGCTGGGCGTGGAGACCCGGACGGCGGCGGCCACCGTCGCGCTGCAGCGCGTGCGGCAGTTGCAACCGCAGTTCCAGGGCTAGGTCAGGCCGGCAGGGGGGCGTCCGCGAAGCGCGCGCGGATGGCCAGCACCTGCGGCAGGATGCCGATGAAGGCCGGCACCAGCGCCGGATCGAAGTGCTTGCCGGCCTCGCGGCCCAGCAACGCCACCGCGTCATCCACGCTCCAGGCCGCCTTGTAGGGCCGCACGCTGGTTAGCGCATCGAACACGTCGGCGATGGCCACGATGCGTGCCTCCAGCGGGATGGCTGGGCCCGCCAGTGCGTTCGGGTAGCCACTGCCGTCCCACTTCTCGTGGTGGCTCAGTGCAATCTTGGCGGCGATGTGCAGCACGCCGCTGTCGTGCTGGCCGATGATGTCGGCGCCGATGGTGGCGTGCGAGCGCATCACCGACCACTCCTCGGCCGTCAGCTGCCCGGGCTTGCGCAGGATGTGGTCGGGGATGCCGATCTTGCCCACGTCGTGCATGGGTGCGGCGTGCAGCAGGTCTTCGGCCTCGTGCGGCGCAAAGCCCAGCGCCAGCGCAAGCGTCTGGGCATAGTGGCTCATGCGCAGCACGTGCTGGCCGGTCTCGTTGTCCTTGTACTCGGCGGCACGGCCCAGGCGCTGCACGATCTCCAGCCGCGAGGCCTTGAGTTCGTCCATGCGCACCAGCGACAGGTGTGTGCGCACGCGTGCCCGGACGACGGGCGGGCTCACAGGCTTGATGATGTAGTCCACCGCGCCGGCCTCGAAGCCCTGGGCCTCGTCGCCCGCGTCGGCCAGCGCGGTGACGAAGACCACCGGGATCGACTGCGTGGCCGCATCGGCCTTGAGCGTGCGGCACACCTCGTGGCCGCTCATCCCCGGCATCATCACGTCCAGCAGCAGCAGGTCGGGATGCTCCTCGCGCGCCAGCTTCAGCGCGGTGGCTCCGTCGCGTGCGTACAGCAGCCGGTAGTCGGCCTGCAGGATGCCACGCAGGACCTGCAGGTTGGTGGGTTCGTCATCCACCAGCAGAAGTCGCGGGCGGCGGTCGGTCTCAGTCGTCATGGCAGGTTTCGATGTCGGTCTGTAGTTGCACGCACATCCGGTCCACGCAACGGATCGCGGCGTCGAAGTCGAAGTTGTCGATGGCATCCATCAGCTGGCGCATGTCGGGCGACGGGAGCACCTCGGCCAGCTGGTTCAGGGCATCTTCGTCAAGCTCGTTGCGCTTCAAGGCCCGCCGCAGCCCTTGCAGGTCGGTCAGCACGCTGCGTTGCTCGAGCGGAGCCAGCCGGGTGGCCGGGCGTCGTGCCGGATCCGGAACCGGTGCCGGTGCCGGGGCCGGGGCCGGGGCCGGCAGGGTCGCCACCACGGCCTGCAACTGGGCCAGCAGGGCCGGCACCGCGGCCTGTGTGGCGGCGGCATGCCCGGCGCGCGCTGCGCGCTCCAGCGCCTGGGCGGCCAGCCGCAGGGCCGGCAGCGCCAGGTTGCCGGCGGCACCACCGATGCGGTGCGCCAGCGCGGCGAGCGCGGCCGCGTCCTGGCGGTCCAGCGCGTCGGCAAGGTCCAGCGGCGCCGTGGCATGCGAGCGCACGAAGTTGGCGATGGCGTTCTGCAGCCGCTCGCGGCTTTGCCACAGGGCCAGGCCCTGGTTCCAGTCGACGACATCCGTGGCGTTCTCGCGCAGTTCCATCGGCCGCGTGGCGGGCGGCTGGGCCTGCAGGCCCAACACGCGTGCGATTTCGGCGAACAGCTGGCCGGTCACCACCGGCTTGGTCGCGAAGCCGTCCATGCCGGCCTGCTGTGCAGCCAGTCGGTCGACCGCCTGCACGCTGGCCGTCAGGGCGATGACGGGCGTGGGCACCAGCCCCTTGTCCCGCTCGGTGGTGCGCCACTGGCGGGTGGCACTCAGGCCGTCCAGCTCGGGCATGTGCATGTCCATCAGCACCAGGTCGAACCTGTGCTCTGCCAGCAAGGCCAGTGCCTCGCGCCCATTGCGCGCGCTGCGCACGCCGTGGCCGTCGGCCTGCAGCAGCAGCTCCAGCAGTTCCACGTTCTGCGGCACGTCGTCGGCCACGAGCACCGAAAGGGGCGGCAGCTGGCTCGCGCAGGCCGCTGCGTCTGCGCGCGGCGCGTGCCCAGCCTGGAGCGGCAGGTGCACCTCGAAGCAGCTGCCCACGCCCAGTGCGCTGCGCACCACGATGCGCCCGCCCATCAGCTCGGTCAGCTGGCGCGCGATGGTGGTGCCCAGTCCGGTGCCACCGAACTGCCGCGTGATGGTGGCATCGGCCTGCGCGAAGGCATCGAAGATGCGCTCGACCCGGTCCGGCGCAATGCCGATGCCGGTGTCGGTGATGGCGATCACCGTCATGTCGGCGCGCTGGTCGACGCGCATGTCGATGCGCCCGCGTTGCGTGAACTTGATGGCGTTGCCGACCAGATTCACCAGCACCTGCTGGATGCGCAGGGCATCGCCCTGGCGGAAGTCGGACAGTGCTACCGGGTAGTCCAGTGCCAGCGCCAGGCCCTTCTTCTCGGCGGTCAGCCGCATCGAGGCCACCACCTGCTCGCACAGCTGGCGCAGCGAGAAGTCGCCCAGCTCCAGTTCCACCGCGCCCTTCTCCAGCTTGGCCGTGTCCAGGATGTCGTTGAGCAGTCCCAGCAGCGACTGGCCGGCCTGGCGTACGGTCTCCAGGTGCCGACGCTGCGGCGGTGCCAGCGCGGTATTGAGCAGCACGTCGGTGAAGCCCAGGATGGCGTTCATGGGGGTGCGGATCTCGTGGCTCATGTTGGCCAGGAAGCTGCTGCGCGCCTGGGCCGCCTGCTCGGCCACGGCCTTGGCCTGGCGCAGTTCGCGCTCCAGGGTTTTGCGCAGGGTGATGTCGGTCTTGAAGGCCATGGTCTTCACCACGCGGCCCGCGCCGTCGAAGACCGGGTTGTAGGTGGCCTGCACCCACAGCTCGCGGCCGTTGCGGCCGACGCGCTCGAACTCGCCGGCCAGGACTTCGCCCCGCTGGAAGGCCTGCAGCATGCGCTGCTGCTCGGGGGACGCACGCTGGTGCAGCGGCACCATGTCCAGGTAGGGGCGGCCGATCAGCTCGTCGGCGCGGTCGTAGCCCAGCATGGCCACGTAGTTGGTGTTGCAGTGCAGGATGCGGCCTTGCGGGTCGATCTCCAGCACGGCCATGGCGCGGTCCAGCACCGCGCCGGTGGTTTCGAAGGCCTTGGCACGGGCGCGCTCCTCGGTCACATCCATCATCACGCCGTCCATCCACTGCAGCGCGCCGTCGGCGTCGCTGACGCAGCCCGCCGACTCCGATATCCAGCGCTCCGCGCCGTCGGCACGGCGGATGCGGTACTCCACGGCATACGGCTGGCCGTGCGCCAAGGCCAGGGCGATGGCGGTGCTGCGCGCCTGCCGGTCGGCCGGCGGGATCAGCGCCTCCAGGCTGCGCAGGTTGCTGACGAACTCGGCGGCAGGCCAGCCCGTCATGGCTTCGATGCGCTCGGACACGAACAGCATGCGGGCGTGCAGGCGCGCCTCGCTGCGGAAAGCCACGCCGGGCATGTTGTCGATGAGCGTGCGGTACTGGGCTTCGCGGTTGCGCAGCGCCGTCTCGAAGGCCCTGCGTTCGGAGATGTCGGTCACGAGGCCCAGGTACAGCGGCTCGTCCTGGCCCTCGGTGCGGCTGATCGCCAGGCGCAGTGCGACCGCCTGGCCGTCGCGGCGCTTG
>CAJYRH010000444.1 GCA_913776795.1 uncultured Pseudorhodoferax sp.
AGGAAGGATGACGCGATGGCCGCCAGGAAAAGCACCACCGCCACCAGCGGCGCCAGCGCCGCGAAACGGTCCTGCCGGTGCGGTGCCTGGCGTCCCCACCAGGCACGCAGCGGCTCGCCCACCCCGGTCCCGGCGGGCCGGGTTCTGGGCGTCTGACGGGGAGGCGGGGAACGCATGGGCGGCAGTGTATGTGAGGGTTTGCAGCAGTTGCCCGCGGGAGGTGTGGGTGTGTCGAATGGTCAGTCGCTCTCAACCCCTAATTTTTCATAATACAGAATTGTAAATTGCTATTTGAAAACTTGAGCGCGTGTGCGACACTGCGCCGCGCGCGGCCGGGTGCCGGCCAAAGAGTCTGTTTGTCCATTTCGAGGAGACCGCATGTCAGCCCAACCCCAGAACCTGCCTGGTGCAGCCAACGACCCCAAAGACACCGACAGCCAGGAGACCCGTGAGTGGATGGACGCGCTGTCTGCGGTCATCGCGAGCGATGGTCCCGGTCGTGCGCATTACCTGCTGGAGCAGCTGCTGGAGCACGCGCGCCAGAACACGGTGGACATGCCTTTTTCTGCCAATACCGGCTATGTGAACACCATCGAGCCGAGCGAGGAAGCCCGCAGCCCCGGCAACCTGGAGATCGAGCAGCGCCTGCGTGCCTACATGCGCTGGAACGCCATGGCCATGGTGGTCAAGGCGAACCGCCACCACCCGCCCGAGGGCGGCGACCTGGGCGGCCACATCGGCTCCTTCGCTTCGCTGGCCAGCATGTTCGGCGCGGGCTTCAACCACTTCTGGCATGCCGAGAGCGAGAAGCACGGCGGCGACTGCATCTACATCCAGGGCCACGTCTCGCCTGGCGTCTACGCGCGCGCCTATCTCGAGGGCCGGCTGACCGAGGACCAGCTGCTCAACTTCCGTCAGGAGGTGGACGGCAACGGGCTGTCGAGCTATCCGCACCCCAAGCTCATGCCCGAGTTCTGGCAGTTCCCCACCGTCTCCATGGGCCTGGGGCCCCTGATGGCGATCTACCAGGCACGCTTCCTCAAATACCTGCACGCCCGCGGGATCGCCGACACCGCCAACCGCAAGGTCTGGGTGTTCTGCGGCGACGGCGAGATGGACGAGGTCGAGTCCCTGGGCGCGATCGGCCTGGCCGCCCGCGAGAACCTGGACAACCTGGTCTTCGTCATCAACTGCAACCTGCAGCGCCTGGATGGTCCGGTGCGCGGCAACGGCAAGATCATCCAGGAGCTCGAAGGCGAGTTCCGCGGCTCGGGCTGGAACGTCGTCAAGCTGATCTGGGGCAAGGGCTGGGATGCACTTCTGGCCAAGGACCATGACGGCGCCCTGCGCGACCTCATGATGAAGACCAACGACGGCGACTACCAGGCCATGAAGGCGAACGACGGCGCCTACGTGCGCAAGCACTTCTTCGGACGTGACCCTCGCACGGCCAAGATGGTCGAGAACATGACCGACGACGAGATCTGGAACCTGCAGCGTGGCGGTCACGACTCGCAGAAGGTGTACGCCGCCTTCCACGCCGCGCAGAACAACCAGAGCGGCCAGCCCACCGTGCTGCTGGTGAAGACGGTCAAGGGCTTCGGCATGGGCAAGATCGGCGAAGGCAAGAACACCGTCCACCAGACCAAGAAGCTCAGCGACGAAGACATCAAGGCCTTCCGCGACCGCTTCAACATTCCGATTCCCGACAGCCAGATCGCCGAGCTGCCCTTCTACAAGCCGGCCGACGACACGCCGGAGATGAAGTACCTGCACGAGCGTCGCAAGGCCCTGGGCGGCTACCTGCCCCACCGCCGCACCAAGGCCGACGAGAGCTTCACCGTGCCCGCACTGGAGACCTTCAAGTCGGTGATCGAGCCCACGGCCGAGGGTCGCGAGATCTCCACCACCCAGGCCTACGTGCGCTTCCTGACGCAGCTGCTGCGCGACCAGGCCCTGGGCCCGCGCGTGGTGCCCATCCTCGTGGACGAGGCCCGCACCTTCGGCATGGAAGGCCTGTTCCGCCAGGTCGGCATCTACAACCCGCACGGTCAGCAGTACACCCCGGTCGACAAGGACCAGGTCATGTACTACAAGGAAGACAAGGCCGGCCAGATCCTGCAGGAAGGCATCAACGAAGCCGGCGGCATGGCCAGCTGGATCGCAGCGGCCACGAGCTACAGCACCAGCAACCGCATCATGGTGCCGTTCTACGTGTACTACTCGATGTTCGGCTTCCAGCGCATCGGCGACCTGGCCTGGGCGGCCGGCGACATGCAGGCGCGCGGCTTCCTCTTGGGCGGCACCTCGGGCCGCACCACGCTCAACGGCGAAGGCCTGCAGCACGAGGACGGCCACAGCCACATCCTGGCCGGCACCATCCCGAACTGCGTGAGCTACGACCCGACCTTCGCGCACGAAGTCGGCGTCATCCTGCACCATGGCTTGAAGCGCATGGTCGAGCGCCAGGACAACGTCTACTACTACATCACGCTGCTCAACGAGAACTACCCCATGCCCGGCCTGCAGCCCGGCACCGAAGAGCAGATCATCAAGGGCATGTACCTGGCCAAGCAGGCGCCCGCACTGGCCGCCGGTGCGCCCACCGTGCAACTGCTGGGCAGCGGCACCATCCTGCGCGAAAGCTTCTTCGCCCAGGAACTGCTGGAGAAAGACTGGGGCGTGGCCGCTGGCGTGTGGAGCTGCCCGAGCTTCAACGAGCTGGGCCGCGACGGCCAGGACGCCGACCGCTGGAACCTGCTGCACCCGACCGAGACGCCGCGCCAGAGCTTCGTGGCGCAGCAACTGTCGGGCTCGACCGGCCCGGTCGTCGCCTCCACCGACTACATGAAGTCCTACGCCGAGCAGATCCGCCCGTTCGTGCCGGTCGGCCGCAATTACAAGGTGCTGGGCACCGACGGCTTCGGCCGCAGCGACTTCCGCAGCAAGCTGCGCGAGCACTTCGAGATCAACCGCCACTACATCGTCGTGGCCGCGCTGAAGGCCTTGAGCGAAGATGGCACGGTGCCGGTCGCCAAGGTGGCCGAAGCGATCGCCAAGTACGGCATCAAAACCGACAAGGTCAACCCGCTGTACGCCTGACAACCCACCCACAACGAGCGAGACGAACAACATGGCATTGGTGGAAGTGCAAGTCCCCGACATCGGGGATTTCGATGAAGTGAGCGTGATCGAGGTCATGGTCAAGCCGGGCGACACGGTCAAGGCCGAGCAGTCGCTGATCACGGTCGAGTCGGACAAGGCCTCGATGGAGATCCCGTCCAGCGCCGCCGGCGTGGTCAAGGAGATCAAGGTCGCGGTGGGCGACAAGGTCAAGCAGGGTTCGCTGGTGCTGGTGCTGGAAGGCGCCGGCGAAGCGGCTGCACCTGCGCCGGCCCCGGCCCCGGCTACCGCCGCCCCCGCACCATCGCCGGCGCCAGCCGCCGCGGCGCCTGCACCGCAGGCAGCGCCCGCCCAGGGCGGTGGCCTCGTCGAGATCCGCATCCCGGACATCGGCGACTTCAAGGACGTGGCCGTCATCGAGATCATGGTCAAGCCCGGTGACAGCATCAAGCTGGAGCAGTCGCTGATCACGGTGGAGAGCGACAAGGCTTCGATGGAGATTCCGTCGTCCGCCGCTGGCGTGCTGAAGGAACTGAAGGTCAAGGTGGGCGACACCGTGAACATCGGCGATCTGCTGGGCACGGTGGAATCGGCCGGTGGTCCGGCCGCCGCAAGCCCCGCGCCGGCGGCCGCGGCAGCGCCTGCAGCAGCCAAGAGCGAGGCTGCCGCGCCGGCACCTGTTGCTGCCCCGGCCAACGCGTCCGCGCCGGCGCCCGTTGCAGCCCACAACCCCACGGTGGCACCCACCGGCGCACTGCCGCATGCCTCGCCATCGGTGCGCAAGTTCGCCCGCGAACTGGGCGTGCCGCTGGCCGAGGTCAAGGGCTCCGGGCCCAAGGGCCGCATCACGCAGGACGACGTGCAGGGTTTCACCAAGTCGGTGATGAGCGGCGCCGTGCAGACCAAGGCCCAGGCCGCCAAGGCCCCGGCCGGCGGTGGTGGCGGCGGTGCCGGCCTGGACCTGCTGCCCTGGCCCAAGGTGGACTTTGCCAAGTTCGGCCCCGTCGAGCGCAAGGACCTGTCGCGCATCAAGAAGATCTCCGGTGCGAACCTGCACCGCAACTGGGTGATGATTCCGCACGTCACGAACAATGACGATGCCGACATCACCGAGTTGGAAGCCTTCCGCGTCTCCACCAACAAGGAGAACGAGAAGTCCGGCGTCAAGGTGACCATGCTGGCCTTCGTCATCAAGGCGGTGGTCGCGGCACTCAAGAAGTTCCCTGAGTTCAACGCCAGCCTGGACGGCGACGCGCTGGTTTACAAGCAGTACTTCCACATCGGCTTCGCAGCCGATACGCCGAACGGCCTGGTCGTTCCCGTGCTGCGCGACGCGGACAAGAAGGGCGTGCTGCAGATCAGCCAGGAGATGGGCGAGCTGGCCAAGAAGGCGCGCGACGGCAAGATGGGCCCGGCCGACATGACGGGCGGTTGCTTCTCGATCAGCTCGCTGGGCGGCATCGGCGGCACGCACTTCACGCCCATCATCAACGCACCCGAGGTGGCCATCCTGGGCCTGTCCAAGAGCGCGATGAAGCCGGTCTGGGACGGCAAGCAGTTCGTGCCGCGCCTGACGCTGCCGCTGTCGCTGTCCTACGACCACCGCGTCATCGACGGCGCCGCCGCGGCACGCTTCAACGCCTACCTCGGCCAGGTGCTTGCGGACTTCCGCCGCATCATCCTCTGACGATGCCGCGGGCATGACGACGGTGGTTGTCGTGAAGAAGGCGGGTCAGGTCGCGATCGCGGCCGACACGCTGGTCACCTTCGGCGACACGCGCCTGACGCATCGCTTCGAGGACAACAGCAAGATCTTCGCGCTGGACACGCCGGACGGGCCCACCTACGTGGGCATGGCCGGCACCGTGGCGCACTTTCCCGTGCTGCGCAAGGCCCTTGCAGGCCTGCCGCGCGAAGAACTGAGGCTGTCGGGCAAGGATGAGGTGTTCGAAACCTTCACGCGGCTGCACCCCATCCTCAAGGACAAGTTCTTCCTCCAGACCAAGGAAGACGACGGCGACCCTTACGAGTCCAGCCAGTTCAGCGTGCTGCTGGCCAACGCCAGCGGCATCTACGGGCTGTACAGCTACCGCGAGGTGTTCGAGTTCAAGGAGTTCTGGGGCATCGGCTCGGGCCGCAGCTTCGCGCTGGGCGCGATGCATGCGTCGTCCAGCCGTGTAAAGACAGCCCGCGAACTGGCGCTGATCGGCGTGCAGACCGGCTGCGAATTCGACAAGAACTCGGCCGGGCCGGTCGAGGTCTTCACGGTCAAGTTGAAGAAATAAAGGACGGCGCGCCGCGCGCGCCGGCAAGGAGAGATTCATGGCAAGCATCGACATCAAGGTTCCCGACATCGGCGACTTCAGCGAAGTGGCCGTCATCGAACTGCTGGTCCAGGTGGGCGACACCATCAAGCCCGAGCAGTCGCTGATCACGGTGGAAAGCGACAAGGCCTCGATGGAGATTCCGTCGAGCCACGGCGGCAAGGTCACTGCGCTCAAGGTGGCCGTGGGTGACAAGGTCAGCGAAGGCTCGGTCGTGCTGACGCTGGAGGCGGCCGATGCCGCGGCGCCCGCGCCGGCACCTGCTGCTGCGCCGGCTGCGGCCGCTCCCGCGGCGGCACCCGCAGCTGCGCCCACGCCGGCGCCGCAGGCGGCCGGCAGCTACGGCGGTGGTGTGGACCTGGAATGCGACACGCTGGTGCTGGGCGCCGGCCCCGGCGGCTATTCGGCCGCCTTCCGCAGTGCCGACCTGGGCATGAAGACCGTGCTCGTGGAGCGTTACGCCACGCTCGGTGGCGTCTGCCTGAACGTGGGCTGCATCCCCTCCAAGGCGCTGCTGCACGTGGCCGCCGTGATGGACGAGGTCAGGCACTTCGCCGACCTGGGCATCGACTACGGCGCACCCAAGGTCGACCGTGCCAAGCTGCTCGCGCACAAGAACAAGGTGGTCGGCAAGCTGACGGGCGGTCTCACGGCCATGGCGAAGATGCGCAAGGTGACCACCGTGCGCGGCGTCGGTAGCTTCATCGATC
Organism: uncultured Pseudorhodoferax sp.; assembly: GCA_913776795.1. Next base: position 6,158 of record CAJYRH010000444.1, read on the forward strand.
CGCACCACCTGGAGGTGCAGGAGACCTCGGGCAGCGGCCAGGAGGTCTCCGGCAAGAAGCAGGTCATCAAGTTCCGCCACTGCATCATCGCGGCCGGCTCGCAGGCCGTGCACCTGCCGTTCATGCCCAAGGACGACCCGCGCGTGGTCGACTCCACGGGCGCGCTGGACCTGGCGACCGACCCCAAGCGCATGCTGATCCTGGGCGGCGGCATCATCGGCCTGGAGATGGGCACGGTCTACTCCACGCTGGGCGCGCGGCTCGACGTTGTGGAGATGCTGGACGGCCTCATGCAAGGGGCCGACCGCGACCTCGTCAAGGTCTGGCAGAAGATGAACGCGCCGCGCTTCGACAACATCATGACCAGCACCAAGACCGTGGGCGCCGAGGCGACCAAGGAGGGCATCAAGGTCATGTTCGAAGGTGCCAACGCACCCAAGGAGCCCCAGGTCTACGACTTGGTGCTGCAGGCCGTGGGCCGCACGCCCAACGGCAAGAAGATCGGCGCCGAGAAGGCAGGCGTCGCCGTGAGCGACCGTGGCTTCATCCCGGTCGACATCCAGATGCGCACCAACGTGCCGCACATCTTCGCCATCGGCGACATCGTGGGCCAGCCCATGCTGGCGCACAAGGCCGTGCACGAGGCCCATGTGGCGGCCGAGGTCATCGCCGGAGAGCAGAAGGGCGACAAGGAACTGCTGAGCGCGGCCTTCAACGCCCGCGTGATCCCCAGCGTGGCCTACACCGACCCCGAGGTCGCCTGGGTGGGCCTGACCGAGGACCAGGCCAAGGCGCAGGGCGTCAAGGTCAAGAAGGGCCTCTTCCCGTGGACGGCCTCGGGCCGCGCCATCGCCAACG
>CAJYRH010000445.1 GCA_913776795.1 uncultured Pseudorhodoferax sp.
CTGCCCGAGGCACTGCAGGCGCGCGCATTGGCTGAGCAACAGCAGCTGGGCCTGGCGGCCAGCGAGATCGGCTCGCTGCTGCTGCAGGAGTGGGGCCTGCCCGCGCCGATGGAAGCGCCCACGCGCGACATCGGCCGCATCGGCTTTGCGGCCCCGCCCGCACCTGCCCCGGCCTACGCCATGCGGCTGGCCCTCAGTGCGCTGTGCGCCAGCCTGGCCGAGCGCATTGCGCGCGGGCAGCTCACCGCTCTGCAGGACTATGCGCCAGAGCAGGATGCGCACCCGGATCTGCTGGCCTTGCGGCCCCACCTGCCCGATGCGCAACTTGCCGCCATCGGCGAGGCACTGCGCGAACCCGAGATGGCGCGCGTGCTGGCCTGAACCCGTCAGGCCGAAGACCGTGCGCACGGCCGATCCGCGGCCGTGGATCGGCTGCCACCGCTTGCTTAGATGCCAACGGCATAAGTTACAGACAATTCAATCGTTCCTGTTTGCAGGGCGGACTTCCAGAATCGCGGCATCTGCAACGACTCCAGCGAAAGTCCTCCATGCCAACGCGCCGCCGTCTCCTGAGCCATCTCTCCAGCGCCACACTGGCACTGTCCCTGGGCGCCGCACTGGCACCTGCCCTGGCCCAGGCGCAGCCAGCCCCGGTCACGCTGCTCAACGTCTCGTACGACCCCACGCGCGAGCTGTACGTCGACTACAACAAGGCCTTCGCCGCGTACTGGAAGGCCAAGACCGGCCAGGACGTGACGATCAAGCAATAGCACGGCGGCTCGGGCAAGCAGGCCCGCTCCATCATCGACGGGCTGGAGGCCGACGTGGCCACGCTGGCGCTGGCCGGCGACACCGACGCGCTGGTGAAGAACGGCGCCTGGCTGGCGGCCGACTGGCAAAAGCGCCTGCCGCACAACGCATCGCCCTACACCTCGACCATCGTGTTCGCGGTGCGCAAGGGCAACCCCAAGGGCATCAAGGACTGGGACGACCTCGTCAAGCCGGGCGTCAGCGTGATCACGCCCAACCCCAAGACCTCGGGCGGCGCGCGCTGGAACTACCTGGCGGCCTGGGAATACGCCAAGCGCAAGAACGGCGGCAGCGATGCCAAGGCCAAGGAATTCGTGGCGGCGCTGTACAAGAACGTGCCCGTGCTGGACACCGGTGCGCGCGGCTCGACGATCACGTTCGCGCAGCGCGCCCAGGGCGACGTGCTGATCGCGTGGGAGAACGAGGCTTACCTGCTCGACAAGGAGTTCGGCGCCAAGTTCGACGTGGTCGCGCCTTCGCTGAGCATCCTGGCCGAACCGGCCGTTGCCGTGGTCGACAAGAACGTCGACAAGAAGGGCACGCGTGCGGTGGCCGAGGAGTACCTCAAGTTCCTGTACTCCGAGGAAGGTCAGGACATCGCCGGCAAGCACTTCTACCGCCCCGCGGTGTCGGAGAAGGCCAAGGCCAAGTACGCCAGCCAGTTCCCCAAGCTGAACCTGTTCACGATCGACCAGGCCTTCGGTGGCTGGGCCACGGCCGACAAGGCGCACTTCGCCGACGGCGGCAGCTTCGACCAGATCTACACGGCGAAGTAAACACCGCAGGGGCCAGCGGCCCTGCTCGACAGGCGCGCACCGCAGGCCTATGCTGGCCTGCATCGACCGCTCAGGAGACCAGGACGTGCAGATTCCCCCCCGACCCAAACCTCACAGGGCCATCGCCATCGCGGCGCTGGCCCTTTTCGCATGCGGCGGCGCCTGGGCCCAGAAGGCCGGCGACATCGTGCTCGGCGGCGGCTGGCTGCGCTACGCGCCGCGCGACAGGAGCACGCCGCTGCGCCTGACATCGCCCGTGGAGCGCGAGGTGCCCGGCTCTGGCTCCAGCCTGGACTACGCGGACACGCTGGGCCTGAACGCCCATTACTTCCTGACCGACAACTGGGCCGTCGAGGGCGTGTTCGGCATTCCGCCGCGGCTCAAGCTCCAGGGCGAGGGCACGCTGGCCGGCATCGGCGAACTGGGCTCGGCACGGCTGTACGGCCCCTCGCTGCTGGCCAAGTACTTCTTCGGCCAGCCCAGCGACAAGTGGCGGCTGGCCGCAGGCCTGGGCGTGACCTATGCGCACTTTTCCGATGTGAAATTGAGCGGCGGGCTGCAGAACACCCTGGGCGGCGCGCTCGGCCTGCCGGCGGGCGCCTCCAGCACGCGCGCCAGGATCGACAGCCGCTTCGGCCCGGTGTTCGCGCTCGGCGCGACTTACGCGTTCACCGACCGCCTGGGGCTCACGCTGTCGGTCTCCTACGTGCGCATGAAGACCAGGGCCAAGCTCACCACCTATGCCAACGGCAATGCCGTCGCCACGGCGCAGAGCGGGCTCACGCTGAACCCCATGGTGCCCTTCGCGTACCTGACCTACCGCTTCTGAGGCGCGGCGCGGGCAACGCGCTGTCCGTGGCAGCCGGCCTGCCATGCCCGCCGCGCCAAGTCGTGGGATCGTCGATGTGGGCAGCCTGCGCCAGGCCGCCGGACGGCGGTGCATCGCCCGGTCGGCCCGGATCGCGAGCGCAACCCACGGACAGCGCGCGCCGACGGCATGCAGCACCTGCTGCATTCGGATGTCGTGCGAGCGCCGAGCG
>CAJYRH010000446.1 GCA_913776795.1 uncultured Pseudorhodoferax sp.
CACGGTGAAGTCGTTCTCGGGGTCCTCCACGATCTGGCGCACCAGCGCCGGGGCCAGCTTGGACTTCTGCACGCGGATGAAGATGTCGGCGGCCTTGGCCTTGTCGGCCTTGACGATCTGCTCCGCCTCGACCAGCGCGTTGTAGAAGGCCTGCGTGGTCTTGGGGTTCTGCTCGCGGAACTTCTGCGTGGTGTAGAGCACGTTGAAGGTCGCCGGGCCGCCCAGGATGTCGTAGCTGCTGATGAGCTTGCGCACCTTGGGGTTGGCGGCCAGCGCCTGGTAGTAGAACGGTGCACTCGAGAAGTGCGTGCTGATCTCGGTGCCGCCCGAGACCAGTGCGGCCGTGGCCTCCGGATGCGGCAGGCTCACCGAGATCTCGTCGAAGCGCCTGAAGTCGTCCTTGCCGAACAGCCGCGCCGTCTCGATCTGCAGCGTGCGCGACTGGAAGCCGACGCCGGCGGCCGGCACCGCGATGCGGTCCTTGGGGCCGAGGTCCTTCAGCGACTTGACCTCGGGATTGTTGGTCAGCAGGTAATTGGGCAGCGAGCCCAGTGCGGCCAGCGCCTTGACGTTCTGGCGGCCGCGCGTGCGGTCCCACAGCGTCAGCATGGGCGGCACGCCGGCCGAGACCACGTCCAGAGAACCGGCCAGCAGGGCCTCGTTCATGGCCGTGGCGCCCGAGATGCTGGCCCACTCGACAGCGATGTCCTGGCCCAGCGCCTTGCCGTGCTTCTCGATCAGCTGCTGGTCGCGCGCCACGTCCAGCAGCAGGTACGCAATGCCGAACTGCTGGGCGATGCGGATCCTGCCCTCGGCCCGGGCCGGGCCCGCAGCCAGGGCCAGGGCAGCGGCCAGGGCCGCGCCCGCGGCCAGTGTTCTTCTGCGCAGGCCCATGTCAGTTGGCCTGCGCGCTGTGCGCGTCGTCGAAGAAGTAGTCGCGCGCCGAGGCGGGCTTGTTCTTGATGGCGCCCACGCGGTGCATGAAGTCGGCCAGTGCATAGGTGTTCTGCGGCGCGGTGGTGAACTGGACCTCGGGGTTCTTGATGATCTTGAGCAGCAGGTCGCGGTCGGTCTTGGCGCCGGAGACCTTGAGGTAGGTGTCGGCGGCCTTCTCGGGGTTGGCGGCGATGAACTGCGCGGCCTCGTTCAGCGCGTCGACGAAGGCCTTGTAGGTCTTGGGGTTCTCGCTGCGGAATCTCTCCGTGGCGTACAGCACGGTGGCCGACGACGGGCCACCCAGCACGTCGTAGGACTTCAGCACGATGCGCGCCTGCGGGTTGCCGGCCAGCTCCTGCTCCTGGAACGGCGGGTTGCCGAAATGGCCCGTGATCTCGGTGCCGCCCTTGATGATGGCAGCCGCTGCGTCGGGGTGCGGCACGGCCACGCTGATCTTGTCGAGCTTGGCGTATTCCTTGTCGCCCCACAGCTTGGCGGAGGCCAGCTGCAGCACGCGCGACTGCACCGACACCCCCACGGCCGGCACGGCGATGCGGTCCTTGTCCGTGAAGTCGGCAATCGTCTTCACGTTCGGGTTGTTGGTGACCAGGTAGTACGGGAAGTTGCCCAGCGAGGCCACGCCCTTGACGTTCTGGCGGCCTCGGGTGCGGTCCCAGATGGTCAGCAGCGGGCCCACGCCGGCGCCGGCCACCTCGATGTTGCCCGACAGCAGCGCGTCGTTGACGGCCGCGCCGCCCGACAACTTGACGAACTCCACGTTGATGTCCACGCCGGCGGCCTTGCCGTGCTTCTCGATGAGCTTTTGGTCCTGCGCCACGTTGAGCAGCAGGTAGACGATGCCGAACTGCTCGGCGATGCGGATGCGGCCCTCGGCATGGGCGGCGAAGCTGCCGGCGAGCAGCGCGGCACCGGAGGCGATGACGGCAAGGCGGCGGGTGATGCGGTTCATGGTGTGCGGAATCTCCAGGGTGAGCGAAGCCAGCCCACGGCGCGCCGTGGGCTGAAAATCGGGAACGGGAAGATCAGAAGGGCGCGTCGCCTTCGATCGTGGTGCGGAAGAGCTTGCGGCGTTCGCTGTCGGGCGTGCCGGCGGCCAGGTGCAGGACCGAGCGGTTGTCCCAGAACACGATGTCGTGCGGCAGCCACTGGTGGCGCAGCTGGAATTCAGGCTTCGTGCTGGCCGCGAACAGCAGCTCCAGCAGCGCGCGGCTCTCGTTCTCGGGCAGGCCGACGATCTTCGTCGTGAAGTGCTCGCTGACGAACAGCGCCTTGCGGCCGGTCTCCGGGTGCGTGCGCACGATGGGGTGCACGACGGGCTTGACCTCGTCGAGCTGGGCCTGCGTGAGCGCCGGGCGCCAGGGGCTGCGCGCGCGCAGCTCCTCGTACTTGGCCAGGTAGCTGTGCTCGGCCTTGAGCGTGGAAATGCGCGCTTTCACGGGCTCGGGCAGCGCCTCGTAGGCCGCATGCTGGTCGGCGAACAGCGTGTCGCCGCCCTCGTTCGGCAGTTCCTGCGCGTGCAGCAGCGAGCCCAGGCTGGGCTTTTCCTTGTACGAGAGGTCCGAGTGCCAGTAGTGGCCGGCGTCGCCCAGGCCGATGGGCTGCCCACCCTCCTTGATGTTGGAGACGATCAGCACCTCCGGGTGGCCGTCGAGCTGGAATTTCTTCTGCACGTGGATCTGCAGCGGCCCGAAGCGGCGGCTGAATTCCACGTGCTGGGCGGGCGTGATGCGCTGGTCGCGCAGCACCAGCACATGGTGGTCCAGGTGCGCGCGGTGCAGCCGCGCGAAGTCGGCGCCGTTGAGCGGCCGGGCCAGGTCCAGGCCGACGACTTCGGCACCGAACGGCGCATCGAGGCGGCGGACGTCGAAGGCCTGGGCGGGCGCTTCGGACAGGGCAGGAGAATCGAGCAAGGCGGACATGGTGGGGGCAACGCAGGAAACTGCACGGGGCAGCGATGGCGCACTGTAGGCCGCGTGGGCGTTCCGCCCAACGATTGTTTACTTGCTTGCTTATGCGAAAAACTTCTGTGCGAGCCCGATCGATCTCACAAGCGTGTTTTGCGCATGCGCTCATGCGCAGAACGCGCAAGGCGCATGGGCGTCAGCCGAGCGCCTGCGCCAGGTAGGGCGCCGTGACGCTTGCGCGCTGCTGCGCCACCTCGGCCGGTGGGCCGGCCGCGACCACGCGCCCGCCCTGCGGCCCCGCCCCCGGTCCCATGTCGATGACCCAGTCGGCCGCGGCCGCCACGCGCATGTCGTGTTCCACGGCGATCACGGTGTTGCCGCCCGCCACGAGCCGGTCGAGCTGCGCGAGGAGCCGGTCCACGTCGGCGGGATGCAGGCCGGTGGTCGGCTCGTCGAGCACGTACAGCGTGCGGCCGTTCTGCGGCCGGTGCAGCTCGGTGGCAAGCTTGATGCGCTGCGCCTCGCCGCCGCTGAGTTCCGTGGCCGGCTGGCCCAGCCGCAGGTAGCCCAGGCCGATGTCGCGCAGCACCTCCAGCGCCCGCAGCACGGCCGGCTCGCCGGCGAAGCGGTCGCAGGCGTCCTGCACCGTCAGGTCCAGCACGTCGGCGATGGTCAGGCCTTGCCACTGCACCTGCAGGGTGGCCTCGTTGTAGCGGCTGCCGTGGCACGTCGGGCACGGCGCGTAGACCGAGGGCAGGAACAGCAGCTCCACGTGCACGAAGCCCTCGCCCGCACAGGTGGCGCAGCGGCCTTTGGCCACGTTGAACGAGAAGCGGCCGGCGTCGTAGCGGCGGCGCCTGGCCTGCGGTGTCGCGGCGAACAGCTTGCGCACCGCGTCGAACAGGCCGGTGTAGGTGGCCAGGTTGGAGCGCGGCGTGCGGCCGATCGGCCTCTGGTCGACCTGCACCACGCGGGCGATGTGCTCCAGGCCCTCGGCGATGCGGCCCTGCACGGGCGGCAGCGGCGCAGACGCATCGGCGCCCGCCTCGTCGCTGGCCGCGGCGGCGTCGTCCTGGTCGGCCTCGGCGGGCGCATCGCCGAGATGGCGGCGTACCAGTTCCAGCACGGCCTGGCTGACCAGGCTGGACTTGCCGGAACCGGAGACGCCGGTCACCACGCTCAGGCAGCCGATCGGGAAGCCGGCGTCCACGCCCTGCAGGTTGTGGTGCCGCACGTCCTCCAGGCGCAGCCAGGCACGCGGCGGGCGCACGGCGCGCGGCGCCGGCGCGGGCCTGGCGTGCGGGAACAGGTAGGGCCGCGTCTGCGAGCGCGCGACGGCCGCCAGGCCCGCAGGCGGCCCGCTGTAGAGCACCTCGCCCCCGTGGCTTCCGGCGGCAGGCCCCACGTCGACCAACCAGTCGGCCGCGCGCATGGTGGCCACGTCGTGCTCGACGACGAACAGCGTGTTGCCGGCGGCTTTGAGGCGCGCCAGCGCCCCATGCAGCGCCTCGCCGTCGGCCGGGTGCAGTCCGGCCGAGGGCTCGTCCAGCACATAGACCACACCGAACAGCTTCGAGCCGATCTGCGTCGCCAGGCGCAGGCGCTGCAGCTCGCCGGCCGACATCGACGGCGTGGCGCGGTCCAGCGAGAGGTAGCCCAGGCCCAGGTCCTGGAGCGTCTGCAGCCGCGCGAGGATCTCGCCGGCCAGGCGCTGGGCGGCCAGGGTCTTCTCCTGCGAATCCTGCGGCGTGCGGAGCACGTCGTCCGCGCCCGCATGGCGGCCGCCGGCGATGGCACGCGGCCGCGCAGCCACGGTGCCGGCGGGCGTGGCCGGGCGCCCCTGCGCGGCAGGCGCCAGGCACTGCGCCAGGTCGGCCAGCGGCATCGCGCCCAATGCCGCGATGTCGTGCCCCGCGAACGTGACCCCCAGCGCGGCGGGCTTGAGGCGCCGCCCGCCGCACAGGCTGCACGCGCTGCCCACCATGTAGGGCGCCACACGCTTGCGCATGGCCGCGCTCGGGCTGTTCGCGAAGGTCTGCAGCACGTAGCGCCGCACGCCCGTGAAGGTGCCCATGTAGCTCGGCGCCATCTTGGCCTTGCGCGCTGCACGCACCTCGTCGCGGTCGAAGCCGGGATAGACCGGGACGGTCGGCTGCTCGTCGGTGAACAGGATCCAGTCGCGCGTGCGCTGCGGCAGCGCGCGCCAGGGCCGGTCGACGTCGTGCCCCAGCGTGGTCAGGATGTCGCGCAGGTTCTGGTCCTGCCACGCGCTGGGCCAGGCCGCGACGGCACGCTGGCGGATGCTGAGGCTGTCGTCCGGCACGGCCGAGCGTTCGGTCACGTCGTAGACGCGGCCCAGGCCATGGCACTGCGGGCAGGCCCCCTGCGGCGTGTTGGGCGAGAAATCCTCGGCAAACAGCATGGGCTGGCCGGCCGGGTAGTGGCCCGCGCGCGAGAACAGCAGCCGCAACAGGTTGGAGATGGTGCTGACGCTGCCGACCGATGAGCGCGCCATGGGCGTGCCGCGCTGCTGCTGCAGTGCGACGGCGGGCGGCATGCCCTCGACCGCATCGACCTGCGGCACGCCGGCCTGATCCACGAGCCGACGCGCATAGGGCGCGATCGAATCGAGATAGCGGCGCTGCGCCTCGGCGAACAGGGTGCCGAAGGCCAGCGAGGACTTGCCCGAGCCGGAAATACCCGTGAACACCACGAAGGCGTTGCGCGGGATGTCCACGTCGACGTTCTTGAGGTTGTGCTCGCGCGCGCCGCGCACGCGCACGAAGCCGTCGTGCCCGTGCGCCGGCATGGCATCAGGGGGCTGAGCGCCTTTGCGCGGCGACGCGTTGCGGGGTGCACGGGCCAAGTGGGCATCCTGTGAAAAACAAGCAGCACACAGTGTGGACGCAATCGCCGGCCGGGCCCGCACGCGGGGCGCCGCGGCGCGGTGTCGGCCAAGGCCGCGTCGTCCCGGCCGCATGGCAGCCCGGCCTCGAGGCCCTGGCATTGCGCCGGCATCCCGTTAGGATGGCGCCATGCCCACCGATCCCCTTACCCTGCGGCCCGCGCTGGCGGCCGCCAGGACGCTGGACGATTTCCGCGCTGCCGCGCTGGCCGCCGGCTTCGACGAGGCCCTCGCCCGCGACTGGGCGCCGCACCAGGTGTTGGACGAGCACCAGCACCCCTTCGACGCCGAGGCCCTGGTCGTGCACGGCGAGATGTGGCTCAGCGATGCCCACGGCACGCGCCACCTGCGGCCCGGCGACGGCTTCGTGCTGGCGCGCGGCACGCCGCATGCGGAGCGCTACGGCGCCGAGGGAGCCACCTACTGGGTGGCACGCCGCGGGGGCTGACCGCAAGCGCGTTTTTCGCAGTTGCTCATGCGCTTTGCGCATATGCGACGCGCAGCGCCCCTATGCTTGGCGCATGCCCCTGCCCCAGCGCACACCCGCCGACGTCCGCCGCGCCCTGCTGGCGCGCGACGAGATCGCCCTGCTCGACCTGCGCGAGGAGGACCCCTTCGCCCAGTCCCACCCGCTGTGGGCCGCCAACCTGCCGCTGTCGCGCATCGAGCTGGAGGTGTGGCGCCGCATTCCGCGGCGCGACACGACGGTCGTGCTGTACGGCGCACACGAGGGCGAGGACCTGGTGCCGCGCGGCGCGGCCGTCGTGTCGCGCCGCGGAATGCGGCGCCACACCTCCAGCTCGATGCGCGACAGCGGCAGGTTGGCGGCCCACAGCGGGTGGGAC
>CAJYRH010000447.1 GCA_913776795.1 uncultured Pseudorhodoferax sp.
CAGCCATGCTCGCGCGGCGTGGCCTGGCAACCTACGCGCGGCACCCGCTGATGACGACGGTGTCGCTGGACCGCGCTTTCTACCAGCCGCTGACCGTGGCCCAGTACGCGGCCTACGCCGAGCAGGTGCCTTCAGGCTTTCGCTTCGTGGTCAAGGCGCCGGCGCTGGTGGCCGACGCGCTGGTGCGCCGCGAGGACGGGCAGGGCATGCGGCCCAACGAAGGATTCCTGAACCCGGCGCTGGCCTGGTCGGCGTTCGTCGAGCCGGCCCTGCAGGGCCTGGGTGCGAAGGCCGGTGCGCTGGTGTTCCAGCTGAGCCCGCTGCCCCCGGGCCTGCTGGCGCGCATGCCGCACTGCATCGCGCGCCTGCAGGCCATGCTGGCGGCATTGCCGCCCGTGCAGCAGCTGCGCGCGCAGGCGCCCGACCTCGTCATCGCCGTGGAAGTCCGCAACGGCGAATGGCTGGTGCCGGCCTTCGCCGAGGCACTGCGCGCCGGTGGTGCGACCTACTGCCTTGGCGGCCACGCCAAGCTGCCGCCGATCCCCGACCAGCTGCCCGTGCTGCGCGCGCTGTGGCCCGGCCCCATGGTGTGCCGCTGGAACCTCAACCGCCTGCATGGTGCCTACGGCTACGAGGAAGCCAAGACCCTTTACGAACCGTTCGACCAACTGGTCGACCCGGACACCGAGACCCGCGCCGCACTGGCCCGCGTGGCCCGCGCGACCACCGCAGCCGGCCACCACGCCTACCTCACGATCAACAACAAGGCCGAGGGCTCGGCGCCCCTGTCGGTGGAGGCGATGGCCCGGCTGCTGGCCGCCTGACGCAGCGTCAGCGCTGCCCGTCGTGGACGGACACGTTTTCCTTGAGCAGCCCGCCCAGGCGCGAGTGCACGCGCCCGCCCGTGCCCATCACCAGCGCGAACAGGATTTCCTTGGGCCGCGGGGCATCCTGGATGCCGACCTCGATGCTGTTGAAGTGGCTGCGCACATAGCAGGCGTGGATGTAGTGCACCGGCACCATGAGCCGGTAGCCCGCGCCGGCCACCGCCTTGGCCGCCGGCACGATGGCCTTGGGTTCGCCCAGCACCGAGCGCATGGCCCAGCCGCCGGCCTCGTGCCAGACGGCGCCATGCTCCATCTCACCGTCCACGCCGACGATGGCGGCCTTGCTGTAGACCTCCACCTTGTCCCGGCCCAGCGTGTCCACGAGCTCCTGCGCCAGCAGGGTTCCCAGGCTGCGCAACTCGGCCATGAAGGGCATCAGGTCGGGCTCGTAGCGGCCCGCGTAAGGGTTGCGGATGACGGCGCACGCGGCGGCCATCTTCAGGGGCACGTCCACCGGCGGGCCACCCTCGTGGTAGATGGTCTCGATGGTCAGGCTGCGCTTTCGGATCTCGATCAGGGACATGGTGGGGGCTCCTTGCGGAAATGGGGAAGGATCATCGCCGAAGCGGCGCGCGGTTGACCAGCCAGATGCCGGCAGCCACCAGCGCCATCGCGCCCAGCAGGCTTGGCGTGAGTGGCTCGTGCAGCGCCAGCGCGCCGAATCCCAGCGCGCACAGCGGCGTCAGGAAGATGAAGGCCGACAGCCGGGTGGCCGGATAGCGTCCCAGCAGCCACATCCAGGCCAGGTAGCTCGCAAAGGCACCGACCACGGTCTGCAGCAGCAGCGACGTGATGGCGAAGGGTGTGAACGCCACGGCATCCCAGCGCTCGCCCAGCGCCAGCGACAGCGGCGGAAACAGCACGGCGCACACCGCGAGCTGGTAGAGCAGCAGCTTCTCGGGCGGCAGCCGCGTCAGCCCGGCAGCGCGGATCAGCACTGTGGTCAGTCCCCAGAGCAGGGCCGCCAGCAGGGAAAGCAGGTCGCCGCGCCAGGTGTCCAGGCCCGCGCCGAAGCCCTCGCGCAGCGCGAAGGCCACCGCCACGAAGGCGAAGGCCAGCCCGGTCCACTGCGCCGGGCGCAGCCGTTCGCTCGCCACCCACAGTGGCAGCAGCACGGCCACCCAGAAGGGCGAGGTGTACAGGAACACCGTGGCGCGTGAAGCCGTGGTGTGCGCCAGCCCCAGGTAGAGGCAGACGAATTCGCCGAAGAACAGCAGTCCGGCGGCCAACCCTGCCTTGAGCGATCCATCGCGTCCGAGCAGGGCGATGCCGCGCCAGCGGCACCAGCCCAACAGCAGCAGCGTGGCCGCCACGAAGCGCAGTGCGCCCTGAAGCACCGGCGGCACGTGGGCGATGGTGGCCTTGACCAGCACCTGCTGGGCACCCCAGACCAGGCAGCACACCAGCAGGATGCCGACCGCCAGGCCGTCCAACTGCTCCTTGCGGGGGACGTGCATCGTCTACAGCGGGTGCTCCGTGTAGAACCGGCCGCCGTGGAACAGCAGCGGCGACGCACCGGCCTGGTGGGCGCAGTGCTCGACCTCGCCGACGAAGATGACGTGGTCGCCTTCCTCGTAGCGGCTGCGGTTGAAGCACTCGAATACCGCGGCCGCGCCTTGCAGCAACGGCGCGCCGGCCACGCCTTCGCGCCAGGCCACGCCGTTCCAGCGCTCGGCGCTGCGCGATGCGAAGCGCTCGGCCAGCGCCTTCTGGTCGGAGGCGAGGATGTTGATCGCGTAGTGCGACCCAGTGCTCAATGCGGCCATCGACGAGGCCGCGCGCGCCAGGCTCCACAGCACCAGGGGCGGGTTCAGCGAGACGGAGTTGAAGGAGTTCGCGGTCAGGCCCACCAGGCTGCCGTCGGCGTGCCGCGCGGTGACGATGGTCACCCCGGTGGCGAACATCGACAGGCTCTGGCGGAACTCGGCGGAGGAGAAGCTCGGTGCGCGCGCTTGCGGCGGCACGGCGGGAACTGGCATGGACCGGGAATCTACCCGAACTGCCGCACGGGGTACGCCGGCACCGGGATCGGCGGGCGCGCGAACGGGGTCAACGGCGGCGGGCATCCTACGCTGCCTGGGGCTGCTCTCCGACAACCGGTGCCCGGGCGCGCCGCCAGAGTGGGCACCTTGCCCACCGCTGCCCGGCCTCGCCAGGTGGCCAGGAGAACACCACCATGGCAGCCAACGACAAGTCACCCGGTTCGTCCAAACCCCGCGTCAACTACCTGCGCCGTCGGCCCCGCCCGGGTGCGCTGGTGCGCCAGCCCGACATGGCCCTGCCACACGAACGCGACCAGACCGAGGAGGGCATGACAGACGGCAAGGTGCCTTCCGAGGGTCGACAGGCCCACAAGGACCTGGAGCGCGGCCTGGAGGACACCAGCAAGTCGGTCGAGATGGATTCCACCTACCGTCAGCAGAAGCACTGATCCACAGTCGCATAAGCGCCGCAGCCTGCGGCGATTTCTGTTAATTTCCGCCGCTGCTTCGCTTCGCGGCCCGCGGGCGGCGGAGCGCCCGATGGACCTTGCATCCCGAAAGGCGCAGCCTTGGACTCCCTCGCTTCCCCTACCCGTTTCGGCAGCGGCCAGGCCGTGCGCCGGCTCGAAGACGATGCTTTGCTGGCCGGCCGCGGCAAGTTCACCGACGACGTGGTGCCGCAGCCCCCCGGTGCCCAGCTGCGCGCCGTGTTCGTGCGCTCTCCTTATCCGCATGCCAGCATCGTCGGGGTCGACGCCGAGGCCGCGCGCGGCATGGCCGGCGTGCTGGCCGTCTACACGGGCGCGGATCTGGTGGCGGCGGGCGTCAAGCCGCTGCCGCACACGGCCGGTTTCAAGCGGCCCGGGGGCGGGCCTGGGGTCAGCCCCGCCATGCACGCGCTGGCCCACGAGCGCGTGCGCTTCGTCGGCGAGCCCGTGGCGCTGGTCGTGGCCGAGACGCTGCAGCAGGCGCGCGATGCGGCCGAAGCCGTGTTCGTGGACTACGCCGAGCTGCCCGCCGTGACCACGGTGGCGCAGGCGCTGGCTTCCGGGGCACCGGTGCTGACCGAGGCCGCGCCCGGCAACATTGCCGCTGAGATGCGCCACGGCAACGCCCAGGCCACGGACGAGGCCTTCGCGCGTGCGCACCACCGTGTCGCGCTGGACATCGCCCACCAGCGGCTGGTGGCGCTGACGCTGGAGCCGCGCACAGTGCTGGCCGGTGTCGACGACGCCGATGGCCGGTTGACCATCCGTATGTCCACGCAGATGCCCTCGGGCGTGCGCAACACCGTGGCCGACGCGCTGGGCATCGCCCGTGACCAGGCGCGCGTGGTCGTGGGGGACGTGGGCGGCGGTTTCGGCATGAAGACCGGCGCCTACCTGGAAGACGTGGCGCTGGCCCATGCCGCCCACCGGCTGCGCCGCAGCGTGAAGTGGGTGGCCGACCGCAGCGAGGAGTTCCTGTCCACCTACCACGGCCGCGACGTGCGCACGCGCGCCGAGCTGGCGCTGGACGGGCACGGCCGCATCCTCGCGCTGCGCATCGCTTCGCAGGCCAACGTGGGTGCCTACGCCACCGGCACCGGCGTGGCCATCCAGCTTTTGATCGGCCCCTGGGTGCAGACCAGCGTCTACGACATCCAGACCATCGATTTCCACTTCCAGGCGGTGCTGACCAACCAGGCGCCGACCGGCGCCTACCGTGGTGCCGGCCGGCCCGAGGCCATCTTCAACATCGAGCGCCTGATGGACGAGGCGGCGCGCCAGACCGGCATCGACCGCATCGCGCTGCGCCGGGCCAACTTCATCCGCCCCGAGCAGATGCCGTACAAGAACCCGATGTCGCAGACCTACGACACCGGCGCCTTCGAGCAGCAGATGAACCAGGCCCTGGAACTGGCCGACTGGAGTGGCTTCGACGCGCGCGCCAGGGCGTCGGCGGCCCAGGGCAAGTGGCGCGGACAGGGCATTGCCACGTTCCTGGAATGGACCGGCGGCAACGTGTTCGAGGAACGCGTGACGGTCAACGTGCAGGCGGACGGCGTGATCGAGGTGTTCTCGGCCGTCAACGCCATGGGCCAGGGCATCGCCACCTCGCTCGCGCAGCTGGTGGTCGACGCCTTCGGCGTGCCGCCGGAGAAGGTGCGCGTGGTGCTGGGCGACACCGACCGTGGCGACGGCTTCGGCAGCGCCGGCTCGCGCTCCATCTTCACAGGCGGCTCGGCCGTGCGCATCGGCAGCGAGCGCACCATCGACAAGGCGCGCGAACTCGCAGCCAAGGAACTCGAGGCCGCGGCCGAGGACATCCGCTACGAAGGCGGCGCCTTCACCGTGGCCGGCACCGACCTGTCGATCGATCTGTTCGAGCTGGCCGCGCGCCAGCCCGAGCGGCGCATCTTCATGGACTCCACGAGCAGCGTGGCCGGCCCGACCTGGCCCAACGGCTGCCACATCAGCGAGATCGAGCTCGACCCGCAGACCGGCGCCGTGGAGGTCGTGGCCTACGCCTCGATGAACGACGTGGGCCGCGTGATCAACCCGCTGATCGTGACCGGCCAGCTCGACGGCGGCGCCGTGCAGGGCATCGGCCAGGCGCTGTGCGAGGAGGTGGTCTACGACCGCGAGACGGGCCAGCCCGTGGCCGGCAGCCTGATGGACTACGCGGTGCCGCGCGCCGACATCCTGCAGGCCGACTTCGTCACGCACATGGACCAGAGCGTGCCCTGCAAGAACAACCCGCTGGGCGTCAAGGGCGTGGGCGAGCTCGGCACCATCGGCGCCACGCCGGCCATCGTCAACGCCGTGGCCGACGCGCTCGCGCGCAACGGGCTGGCGGCCAAGGCGCCGAAGCTGCAGATGCCCGTGTCCGCGCCTCGGCTGTGGGCGCTGATGCACGGTTGAGTGTGGTCCGGCGTTGGCGCGGCCCGCGCGCGGGGCCGCGGCTCGGCTGAGCGTTCCTGCCACGCCGATTCAGCTTTTTCGTCATTCGGCCGCGGTGGCCCGCTGCATAGACTGGCCTGGATCCACCAGACCAGGAGACACCCCCCATGGGCACCGCCAGCTTCGACCCTGCGCGCTACGACGGCGTGCGCTACGAGCACCTGACCCCGGACATCGTCAACATCGCGATGGCGCGCCCCCAGGTGCGCAACGCGCAGGACATGCAGATGACCTATGCGCTGCATGCGGCGTTCGACCGCGCCGCGCACGACGATGCGGTCAAGGTCATCGTGCTGTCGGGCGACGGCCCGCACTTCTCGACCGGCCACGACATGGGTGGCGACAGCGGCATGACCTGGCGCAACTTCCCCACCGTGGGCACCTGGGCCGGCTTCGACGCCAAGGGTGTCGAGGGCCTGTACGGCCGCGAGAAGGAAATCTACCTGGAGATGTGCGAGCGCTGGCGCAACCTGCCCAAGCCCGTGATCGCGGCCGTGCAGGGCAACTGCATCGCCGGCGGCCTGATGCTGGCCTGGTGCTGCGACATCATCGTCGCCACCGAGGACGCGCAGTTCAAGGACCCCACGCTGGAGTTCGGCGTGGCCGGCGTCGAGTACTTCATGCACCCCTGGGAGCTCGGCACGCGCAAGGCCAAGGAATGGCTGCTGACCTCCGACTGGCTCAGCGCGCAGGACGCGCACACCTGCGGCATGGTCAACCGCATCGTGCCCCGTGACGAACTCATGGCGCAGACGCTGGCCATGGCACAGCGCATCGCCCGCAAGGGCAGCTTCGTGGCCAAGGCTGCCAAGGAGGCCGTCAACCATGCGCAGGACGTGATGGGCCGGCGCAACGCCATGATGCATGCCTTCGGCCTGCACCAGCTCTCGCACAACCACAACAAGCTGCAGTGGGGCATCCTCATCGATCCGATGGGTGTGAGCCCGGTGCTGCGCGAGAAGATCCGCGTGCGCTTCAACCTGCCGCCGTTCGAGACCATGGTGGCTTCGGAGTCCTCGACATGAGCGCGCCACGCTCCCCGTGGATCGACGACGAGCTGGCGATGTTCCAGGACGCCGCCCGCCGCTTCATCGAGGCCGAGGTGGTGCCGCACGAGCTGCGCTGGGCGGCGCAGGCGCATGTGGACCGCAGCATCTGGAACGCGCTCGGCGCGGCCGGCCTGCTGTGTCCGGCCATGCCCGAGGCGTACGGCGGTGGCGGCGGCCACTTTGCGCACGACGCCATCGTCTCGATGGAGATGGCGCGCGCGCTCGCCATCGGGCCCAGCCTGAACGTGCACAGCGCCATCGTGGCGCACTACATCCTGCGCTACGGCAGCGAGGCGCAAAGGCGCAGCTGGCTGCCGCGCATGGCCAGCGGCGAACTGGTGGCAGCGATCGCGATGTCCGAACCCGCGGCGGGCTCGGACCTCAAGGCCATCACCACGCGCGCCGTGCGCCAGGGCGACCGCTATGTCGTCAACGGTGCCAAGACCTTCATCACCAACGGCCACCTGGCCGACCTGGTGTGCATCGTCGCCAAGACCGACCCTTCCGCTGGAGCGCGCGGGGTGTCGATCATCGTGGTGGAGACGGCGGGTCTGCAGGGCTTTCGGCGCGGCCGCATCCTCGACAAGATCGGCCTCAAGGGCCAGGACACCTCGGAGCTGTTCTTCGACGACATGGAAGTGCCGGCGGAGAACCTGCTCGGCACCGAGGAAGGCAAGGGCTTTGCGCAGCTCATGCAGCAGCTGCCCCAGGAGCGCATGCTGATCGCGCTGGGCACGCTGGCGACGATGGAACGTGCGGTGGAGGAAACGCTGGCGTACACGCGCCAACGTCAGGTCTTCGGCAAGCCGCTGTTCGACATGCAGAACACGCGCTTCACGCTGGCGGAATGCCGCACCAAGGCCACTGTGGCGCGCGCCTTCGTGGACGACTGCATGGCCAAGGTGCTGCGCGGCGAATTGAGCGGCGACGTGGCCGCCATGGCCAAGCTGTGGTGCACGCAGACCAACTGCGAGATCGTGGACGAGTGCCTGCAGCTGCATGGCGGCTATGGCTACATGACCGAATACCCGATCGGGCGCATGTATGTGAATGCGCGGGTGGGGAAGATCTATGGCGGGTCCAATGAAATCATGAAGGAGCTGGTGGCACGGGGGATGTGAGGGGACGCAGGGCGGCCGACATCCTTCCGCCGGATATCGTCGGTGTCGTTGAAGGTGTGGGCACCCAATGGACGGAAGGGTTGCGCAAAGATCGCGCAGTTGCCGCCAGCGGAACGTCTGCTCCGTCCGGGCCGGCACCCAGGCCTGACGCCTTGCGCGGTCATCCCAGCTCCCGCCAGAGAATCTTCCCCGTCGCCGACCTCGGAAACCCCTCCACGAACGCCACCGTGCGCGCCAGGGGGAGGCCGTGAAGGCGCTGGTGCGGTTGCGGCCCGGGGCGCAGGGAACACTCAGCGAGCAGGGCCTCATCGACTGGGCGCGGGAGCGCATGGCG
>CAJYRH010000448.1 GCA_913776795.1 uncultured Pseudorhodoferax sp.
GGCGCAGACCGGCGCCCCCCCCAAGAGACCGGAGACAGGACCATGGCCTTCGCCCGCCGCACCGCACTGCTGGCCGCCGCCAGCGCCCCCTGGCTGCCGATGCCGGCCTTCGCCAAGAAGTACGACACCGGCGCCAGCGACACCGAGATCCGCATCGGCGCACACCGTGCCGTACAGCGGCCCGGCCTCGGCGTTCGGCGTGTTCGGCAAGACCGCCACGGCCTACTTCCGCAAGATCAACGAGGAGCAGGGCGGTGTCAAAGGACGCAGGATCAGCTTTCTGAGCCTGGACGACGCCTACTCGCCGCCCAAGACGGTGGAGACGACGCGCAAGCTGGTGGAGTCAGAAGGTGTGCTGCTGATGTTCAACCAGCTCGGCACCGCGCCGAACGCGGCGATCCAGAAGTACATGAACGCCAAGAAGGTGCCGCACCTGTTCCTGTCCACCGGGGCCAGCCGCTTCATCGACCCCAAGGGCGCACCCTGGTCCATGGCCTTCCTGGCCGGCTACGAGATCGAGGGCGCGGTGTACGCCACGCACATCGTCAAGACCAATCCGAACGCCAGGATCGCGGTGCTGTCGCAGGCCGACGACTACGGCCGCGACTTCGTGCGCGGCTTCAAGGCCGGCCTGGGCGACAAGGTCGGCAACATCGTGGCCGAGGCCACCTACGAGCCGACCGACCCGACGGTGGATTCGCAGATCGTGGGCTTCAAGGGCTCGGGCGCCGACGTGTTCATGAACATCAGCCTGCCCAAGCAGGCGCTGCAGGCCATCCGCAAGTCGGCCGAGCTGGGATGGAAGCCGGCCTACTACCTGATCGGCTCGGCCTCGGGCGTCAACACCACCATGGTGCCGGCGGGCCGCGAGCGTTCGACGGGCATCTACTCGGCCACCTACTGGAAGGACCCGAGCGACCCGGGCTGGAAGAACGACCCCGGCGTGAAGGACTACCACGCGTTCATGAAGCAGTACTACCCCGATGGCGACCCGCTTGACCGCGTCTGCTACAACGGCTACAGCGCCTCGCAGCTCATGGTGCACGTGCTCAAGCAGTGCGGCGACGAGCTCACGCGCGAGAACGTGATCACCCAGTACGCCCGCGCAGATCGCGCAGGCAGCCGCCAACGTGGGGCTGGACGCCGCGCGGCTGGACATCGCCGCGGCCGTGCAGCAACCTGCCGCCAAGGAACGGCTGCGCACCGAGACCGATGCGGCGGTGGCGGCCGGCGTCTGGGGCACGCCGACCTTCGTCGTCGATGGCGAGATGTTCTGGGGCGCCGACCGGCTCCACCTGGTGGACGACTGGCTGCGGCGCGGCGGCTGGTGAGGCCGCTGCGCCGCGCGCTCAGAACGGGGGAGCCGCTCGTCCCCAGGTGCTCATTGCACCTGCACCTCGATGCGGCGCGGCTGCGCATGCGCGGCCTTCGGGATGCGCAGCTTCAGCACGCCGCTGGCCAGCTCGGCCGAGACCTTCTCGGAGTCCAGCTCCTTGCTGAGCGTGAAGACGCGGCGAAAGCGCGCCAGGCCCACCTCGGTGTGGCTGGAGACGAGGTCGGGCGGCACCGCCAGGCTGGCCTCGGCCTCGATGGTCAGCGTGTCGGCTTCCACCTGCAGCTGCAGTTGGTCCCGGGTGACGCCAGGCAGGTCGGCATACAGCGTGATGCCGCCTGCGTCCTCGATCACATCCACCGGGGGCGTGAGCGCATCCGATGCGTAGCGCGTGCCGGTGTCGCGTGCCGTGCCGGTTTTCTGTACCTCGTGTTGCTTGTCCATGGTGTTGCTCCTTGCAGGCTGCGGGTTCATTGCACGGTGATGCGGCGCGGCTGGGCCGAGGCCTTGCGGCGCACGGTGATGTGCAGCACGCCGTCGCGCAGGCGGGCCTCGACGCCTTCCGGGTCGGCGTCGTCGGGCATGCTCAGCGCGCGCCGGAACCGGCCTGCGAAGCGTTCGTTGATGTGCACGGCCGTCTTGCTGTCGGCCTGCGGCAGGCTGCTCTTGCGCTCGCCGGCGATGCTGAGCAGGCCGCGCTCCAGGTGGACCTCCAGGGACGCGGGGTCCAGGCCCGGCGCGAAGGCATAGATCTCGATCGCGGTGGGCGTGCCGCCGACGTTCAGTGCCGGGTAGCCATTGCGGGCGAAGCCGCGGATGCTGGGAGACAGATCGAAGGCCTGCTGCATCTCGCGTTGCAGGCGATCCATCTCGGCAACCATGTCGCGTGGAAAGAGTGATCGGTACATGCGAAACCTCCATAGGATGAGACGGATGGAGCGCTGGAGGCGTCCTCCGGCGCTTCCGTGGCCGATGTAGGGCTGCCCACGTGGGTTTCAAGGGCGTCGTGCTGGCGCTTTATGCCAACATGCTTGGACGAATCCGCCATGGCCGCCGGTGGCGGCCGCGGCGATAGTCCACCCGGCCGGTGCCGCACGCCGGCCACCATTTCCGAGGAGACAAACACATGGCAGGACCCCTGGAGGGCATCCGCGTGCTGGACCTGTCGGCTGTGCTGTCCGGCCCCATCGCGGCCGGCATGCTGGCCGACCAGGGGGCCGACGTGGTCAAGATCGAATCGCCCGACGGCGACACCTCGCGCCGCATCGGTCCGCGCAAGGCCGACATCTCGGCCATGTTCCTGGCAGCCAACCGCGGGAAGCGTTCGCTGGTGCTGGACTTGAAGCAAGCCGCCGCGCAGCAGATCGTGCGCGAACTGGCGCAGCGCGCCGACGTGCTGATCGAGAACTTCCGCCCTGGCGCGATGGACCGCCTGGGCCTGGGCCACGAGGCCCTGCTGGCACTGAACCCGCGGCTGGTCTACCTGTCGATCAGCGGCTTCGGCCAGACCGGCCCGAACGCCGGCGAGCGCGCGTACGACGCGGTGATCCAGGCGGTCTCGGGCATCAGCGCCTCGCACCGCAACCAGATCAGCGGCGACCCGCAGGTGCTGGCTGCGGCGCTGTGCGACAAGCTCACCGCGCTGACGGCCGCGCAGGCCATCTGCGCGGCGTTGCTGGCGCGTGCACGCACAGGCAAGGGACAGTGGGTGGAGCTGGCCATGCTGGACGCGGCGGTGGCCTTCCAGTGGCCCGATGCCATGTACAACCACATCTGGCTCGACGACGCGCCGCCGGCCTCGCCCGAATTCGGCGTGAGCCAGAAGCCCTGGAAGACCGCCGACGGCTACGCCGTCGCCTCCGGTCCGCAACCCGTGGAGTTCGCTGCCATGTGCGCGGGCTTCGGCCGGCCAGACCTGGCGAAAGACCCGCGGTTCGCGAGCGTGGACGGGCGCTTCCGCCACGCAGCTGCGCTGCGCGAGGAACTCGATCCACAGGCCGCCGCCATCGACACCGCGACCATGCTGCAGCGCATGCGCGCGCACAACGCGCCCGTGGGCCGCGTGAACGAGCGCCACGAGGTGCTGGCCGACCCGCAGGTGCTGCACAACGGCACGCTGGTCGAGGTGCAGCAGGGCACGCTGGGCCGCGTGCGGTTGCCGCGCTCGCCCGCGCGCTTCAACGGGACGCCTGCCGCCAACCCGGGCCCGGCGCCCCACCTGGGGCAGCATGCCGCCGATGTGCTGGGCGAACTGGGGCATGACGCAGCGCAGCAAACTGCCTGGCGCGAGGCCGGCGTGCTTGGCCCCGCTCCCGTGTCCGGAAAATCGTCCGTTCCGACGACGCCCGGCTGAGGTGCCGCCGCGAACATCCCCGCCAGAACCCGATCCCGAAGGAGACCTTTCCCATGGCAGAAGCATTCATCGTCGCCGCCGCCCGTACCGCCGGCGGCCGGCGCAACGGCCGGCTGGCCGGCTGGCACCCGGCCGACCTGGCCGCCCAGGTGCTGGACGCGCTGGTGGCCCGCACCGGGGCCGATCCGGCCATGGTGGAAGACGTGATCCTGGGCTGCGTGGGACAGGCTGGCGAGCAGTCGACCAACATCGCGCGCAATGCCGTGCTGGCCTCCGGCCTGCCCGAGTCCGTGCCAGGTACCTCGATCGACCGGCAGTGCGGCTCTTCGCAGCAGGCCCTGCACTTCGCGGCCCAGGCGGTGATGTCGGGCAGCATGGACGTGGTGATCGCCGCCGGCGTGGAAAGCATGACACGCGTGCCCATGGGCACACCCGGCATCCTGGCGGCCAAGGCCGGTCTGGGCACCTACATGAGCCCGGCCATGCAAAAACGCTACCCCGGCATCCAGTTCAGCCAGTTCACGGGCGCCGAGCAGATCGCAGTGAACTACGGCCTGTCCAAGGACATGCTGGACGCCTATGCGCTGCTGAGCCACCAGCGTGCCATCGCGGCCACCCGGGGTGGCCACTTCAAGGACGAGATCGTGCCCGTGGCCGTGCGCATGGCCGACGGCACCGAGCCCGGCGAGCAGCACCTGGCCGACGAGGGCATCCGCTACGAGGCCACCCTGGAGAGCATTGCCTCGGTCAAGCTCATCGCCGAGGGCGGCCGCTGCACGGCGGCCAGCGCCAGCCAGATCTGCGACGGCGCCAGCGGCGTGATGGTCGTCAACGAGCGCGGCCTGAAGGCCCTGGGCGTCCAACCCTTGGCCCGCATCCACCACATGAGCGTGCTCGGCCACGACCCGGTCATCATGCTGGAGGCACCGATCCCGGCCACCCAGCGCGCCCTGAAGAAGGCCGGCATGTCGATCTCCGACATCGACCTGTTCGAGGTCAACGA
>CAJYRH010000449.1 GCA_913776795.1 uncultured Pseudorhodoferax sp.
GCCTGGTGCAGCTCGCGCAGATCCCGGGCACGCCCTGGATCCTGGCCGTCGCGCTGGACCGCGGTGAGGCACTGGCCGCCATGGTTCGCATGGTGTGGATGTCCTCCATCAGCAGCGTGCTGATCGCGGTGGTGGCCGTCCTCGTCATCGGCACGCTGCTATCCGCCAGCCTGCGGCCCCTGGGCGCGCTGCAGCAGGCCATGGTCGACGTGAGCTCCGGCGAGGGCGACCTCACCCGGCGCCTGCCCACCAACGGCGCGCTGGAGCTGGCCGGCATCGCCGCCGGCTTCAACGGCTTCGTGGACAAGCTGCAGCACATGCTGCGCGAAGTGCGCTCCAGCGCCGACCACATCAGCACCGCCAGCTCGGAGATCGCCACGGGCAACCAGGACCTAAGCCACCGTACCGAGCAGACCGCCGGCAACCTCCAGGCGTCCGCATCGAGCATCGACACGCTGACGGCCGCGGTGCGCCAGTCCGCCGACGCGGCGCAGCACGCCAACCAGCTGGCCGGCAGCGCCGCGGCCGTGGCGCAGCGCGGCGGCAGCGTGGTGGGCGAACTGGTGTCCACCATGGACCAGATCCAGCACAGCAGCAGCCGCATCGCGGACATCATCGGCGTGATCGACGGCATCGCGTTCCAGACCAACATCCTTGCGCTGAACGCCGCCGTGGAGGCGGCCCGCGCCGGCGAGCAGGGCCGCGGCTTTGCGGTGGTGGCCAGCGAGGTGCGCAGCCTGGCGCAGCGCAGCAGCCAGGCCGCGCGCGAGATCAAGGAGCTGATCGGCAGCAGCGTGGAACGTGTCGGCGCGGGCAGCACGCTGGTGCAGACCACGGGCGCCACCATGCAGGACATCGTGCAGAGCGTGCAGCGCGTGAGCGACATCGTGGGCGAGATCAGCACGGCCGCGCGCAGCCAGAGCCAGGAGATCGCCGATGTCAACGCCACGGTCACGCAGCTCGACCAGATGACCCAGCAAACCGCCGCGCTGGTCGAGCAGAGCACGGCCGCCGCGCAGAGCCTGCACGACCAGGCCGAGCGGCTGCGCCACGCAGTGGCGGCATTCCGGCTCGATTGATGGGGCATGGGCGACATCCCCGCCTATTCGCTGGATCCGCGGACCACGGTCCTGATCGGCGGCATCACGAGCGGCCTGATGGCGCTCGTGCTGTCGCTGCTCGCCCGTGCCACGCCGCTGCCCGTGGCTGGCCTGTGGACCTGGGTGGGCGGCGCCTGGCTGGTGTTCGGCGCAATGCTGCTGCTGGGGCTGCGCGACTGGACGTCCAACCTGGCGACGGTGACGCTGGGCAACGGCGCGCTCATGATGGCCTACATCGTCTGGCTGGCCGGCACGCATGCGCACCTGGGCCAGCGCATCCGCTGGGGCCCGTGGCTGCTCGCCTGGACGGCAGCCACCGGCCTGGTCAGCTGGTTCATCTTCATCGAGCCCAGCTTCCGGGTGCGCACGGTGGTCGTGGCCGGCCTGTGCGCCGTCCTCGGCGTACACCACGCGCTGGTGCTGCTGCGCCATCCGCGTGCCGAGCGCTTCGGCCGGTCCATCGGCGTCAGCCTGACGACCACGTGGCTGTTCGTCCTGTCCGCGGTGTACGCCGTGCGGGCACTGCACGCCGCCTGGCTGCCGCAGGGCGATACCGGGCTGCTCACCCAGGGCTTCGTGCAGATCGTCTACACCGGCAGCTTCACGATCTGCAACCTCATGCTCGTGATCGGCTACGCGACCATGGCATCGGACCACGTGCGCAACCGCATCGAGGACCAGGCCGTCCACGACCCCCTGACGGGCGCGCTGAACCGCCAGGCGCTCATGGACAGCCTGGAGCGTGAACGCGCACGCAGCACCCGTTCCGGCCAGCCGTTCAGCGTGGCCATGCTGGACGTGGACCACTTCAAGGCCGTCAACGACACCCATGGCCATCCGGTGGGTGACCGCGTGCTCGTGCACCTGTGCCGCCGCATGGCCGCCCTGGTGCGGCCCAACGACGTGGTGGCCCGCTACGGCGGCGAGGAATTCGTGATCGTGATGCCGGAGACGACGCTGGGTGCTGCGCTGCTGGCAGGCCAACGCATCCTCACGCAGGCGGTGCAGGTGGACGACCACGCCCTGCCGGCGTTCACCATCAGCATCGGCCTGGCGCAGTGGTCCAGTGCCGACACCTCGGTGCAGACCTTGATCGCACGCGCAGACGCCGCGCTCTATGCGGCCAAGGCCAATGGCCGCAACCGCGTGGAGGTCGGCGGATCGGCCATCTCGGTATAAACCCTCATCGCCGACGACTGAAACCGGTTTCACAATCCGGCCCGTGAACTACCAGTTTCAGTTCGACGCCGTTCTCGCCGCGTGGCCCCTGTTGCTCAAGGGCACGTGGATCACCGTGCAGCTCTCGCTCACCGCCACGGTGCTGGGCCTGCTGGTGGCCGTGCTGGGCGCCTGGGGCAAGACCAGCGGACCGCGTTGGCTCAGGCTGCTGATCCAGGCCTACATCGAGCTGATCCGCAACACGCCGTTCCTGGTCCAGCTGTTCTTCTTCTTCTTCGCGCTGCCGGTGTTCGGGCTGCGCTGGTCGCCTTACCAGGCCGCGTTGACGGCCATGGTCGTGAACCTGGGCGCCTATGCGACGGAGATCATCCGCGCCGGCATCGAGTCCATTCCCAAGGGGCAGATCGAGGCCGGCCGCGCACTGAACCTCAAGGGCTGGGAGATCTTCCGCTTCGTGGTCCTCAAGCCGGCGCTCAAGGCCATCTATCCGGCGCTGACGAGCCAGTTCATCCTGCTCATGCTGACCTCGGCCGTGGTGTCGGTGATCTCCGCCGACGACCTGACCTCGGTGGCTGCCACGCTGCAGTCGCAGACGTTCCGCAGCTTCGAGATTTACATCGTGGTCACCGCCATCTACCTCGGGCTGGCGCTGCTGTTCTCGGGCCTGTTCAAGCTCGTGCACCGCCAGTTCCTGCGCTACCCCGACAAACGCTGAGGACAGCACCGCCATGCGCACCTTCGGCTGGCCCGAATTCCTGTTCATCGTCGAAGCGGCCAAGTGGACGCTTGCACTGTCCGCCATCGCCTTCGTCGGCGGCACGCTGCTGGGTCTGCTGATCGCGCTGGCGCGCACCAGCGAGCACCGCGGCGCGCAGTTCCTCGCCACCGGTTTCATCCAGGTGTTTCAGGGCACGCCGCTCCTGCTGCAGCTGTTCCTGATCTTCTTCGGCTTCCCGGTGCTGGGGCTGGACATCAACCCCTGGGTGGCAGCCGGCATCGCGCTGACACTGAACACCGCGGCCTTCCTGGCCGAGATCTGGCGCGGCTGCATCCAGGCCGTGCCCGACGGCCAGCGCGAGGCGGCGCTGGCGCTGAACCTGTCGTACGTGGACCGCATGCGCTTCGTGGTCCTGCCGCAGGCCTTCAAGATCGCGCTGCCACCCACCGTGGGCTACCTGGTCCAGGTGATCAAGGGCACCTCTCTGGCGGCCATCATCGGCTTCGCCGAGGTCACGCGCGCCGGCCAGATCATCAACAACGCCACCTTCCAGCCACTGCACGTGTTCACCACCGTGGCCGCCGTGTACT
>CAJYRH010000450.1 GCA_913776795.1 uncultured Pseudorhodoferax sp.
GGTAGAGCTGGCCAGGCCGACGCTGGACGAGTCGGGCGTGCGCGCAATCACCGCGGCTCTGGGGGCCGCCTGCCGCGACACGCTCGTCGGGATCGACCCTGAGTCCGCCAGCGACAGTTCGGACCGGTTGAAGGCCGCTGCCGGTCGCATCGAGACGAAGCTGCAGACCCTGCCCGATGCTGCGGCCGTGCTGAAGGCGCTGGAGGACGAGAACTACGAAGGCGCCGTCGGCCTCTTCCAGGAGGCCTGCACCGCGGCTGCGACGGCCGCCGCCACGTCCGAGCTGCTGGTGCTGTTTGCCGGCGAGACCGCCCGCGCCAACGCCAGGACCAAAGCGGCCGATGCCATGGAGGCCGACTTCAACCGCGGCGAGGAGGAAGAGGAGGTCCCTGAGGAGCAGCAGGCCAAGCACAAGAAGGAAATCTCCAACCACGAGCCCGACTGGGTCAAGGGCTCGAACGGTGATTGGATCTGCGCGGTCTGCCAGGCATCGGCCAGCGAGGACCCGGCGGTCTTCGCCGGCATGCTGGAGCGCAAGATCGCGCGCCTGGAGCGAGACCAGCAACTGCTCAAGTGGGGTGCCACGCTGGTCGGCATGGGCATCGACACCGCCGCCAACTTCATCGCACCGCTGGCCATCGTCGGCAGTGCGTTGAAGGTGGCGCGCAACCTCTACGAGGCCGGCAAGCGGACCGTGGACACCATCAACTTCGTGGAGAAGCGCGAGGGCCTGTACAACGCCGCCAGCGCCTTCTCGCCGGCGGTCTCGCAGTTCATCCACAACGGCCGCATTCAGCAGGCCCACTACTACGCCAACGCCGCCTTCGAGGCGGCCAAGATGATCGGCGCGATCATGCAGGTGGCTGGCGTGGTGGCGGCGCCGGCGGGCGTGATCCTGTCGGCCTCGGCGGGCATTGCACAGGCCACCGAGGCGGTGTTGTACGAGGCCAGCAAGCGCTATGACCTTGAAAAGGCCTGGACCACCTACGCGCTGGCGCTATCGCGGCCGCAGAACCGCCGGCTCGGCCTGGTGGCGGTGCGCGAGAACCCGACGCTGGCCAAGTACGCGGTGGCCTGGGGTGCGGTCAAGAAGAAGGACCCGCTGGTGCAGGACTTCATGGGCGTCTGCGACCTGTCGCCGGAGGTATTGAAGGATCCGCAGGCCAACATCGACAAGGTGGTGAAGTACCTGGAGACGCGCATGCCGGACGACAACGTCGTCACCGGCCGCAAGATGGACGGACCGCCGATCGCCTGGGCGCCTACCCAGATGGAGCTGACCGCCACGAGCTGGATCAAGATCAAATCCCTGGGCGTCGCCAAGGGTGGCCTGGCAGAACTGGATACCCGCCGCTTCGAGAATCTGCTGATCCAGCTGGACCAGCGCTACGCTGCCGCCAAACTGCAGGCACTGGTTCAGCCGAAGTCCGAACTGCCGAAGGACAGCAGGGACCAATGCCTGAAGACCTGCGGGGATGCCGTCCTCGCACTGCTGCTGTACAACCCCCGCCTGGCCGACGGCAGTGGCCCCTGCACGGAGATGTCCAAGGTCAAGACGCATTTCGACAAGATGCTCGAGGAGCGCAAGGCGGAGATCGGCAAGTGGGCCCTGGCGGACGCTTGAGCGCGGATCGGACGCGGATCGGGCGCGGATCGGGCGCCGCGGCCGCGGTGCGCATCGGCTCGGGGCCAGAAGCAGGGTTCGTTGAAGGTTCGGAGCGCGGTGCCATTCGGCACCGCACCGGGCCAGCCGGGCCGCGAGCGCAGCGTGGCACCGTCAACAGGCTGGACTGCACCGGCTGCAGGCCGGGCCGGACGCCAATGCCGCCGGGGCTGCAGGGGCTGCCGCCGTCCTGCGGCCCATGCACTGTTCGCGCGCGGCAGTCCGTGCAGTGGGTGCCTGCAGGCCGCTGCGCCCGAGGCGCGCGCTAAGCTCGGCGCGGTGCCCGCTGTCAAAGACCTGCTCGAAGCCCGCCAGCCCTGGATCTACTTCGGTGCCGTGTTTCTCGGCGCTGCGCTGGCATGGCGCGCGCCCGGCACGGCCGCCTGGCAGCCGGCCATCGCGCCGGCCCTGGCGCTGATGCTGTTCCTGACGTTCCTGCAGCTGCCGTTGTCGGCGCTGGGCCAGGCGCTGCGTGCGCGGCGCTTCCTGGCGGTGCTGCTGGGCGTGAACTTCGTGGCGGTTCCGTTGTTGGTGGGGCTCCTGTTGCCGCTGTTGCCGGCCGATCCGCTGTTGCGCCTGGGCGTCCTGCTCGTGCTGCTGTGTCCCTGCATCGACTACGTGGTCAGCTTCGCCCAGCTCGGCCGCGCCGATGCCCGGCTGCTGCTGGCGGCCACGCCCTGGCTGCTGCTCCTGCAGATGGCGCTGCTGCCGCTGTACCTGGGGCTGTTGCTGGGCGAGGCGGCGGCCGGCCTGGTGCGGCCCGGCCCTTTCGTGCACGCCTTCGTCTGGCTCATCGCCGTGCCGCTGGTGCTGGCCATGGCCTTCCAGCGCTGGGCCGGCGCGCGCGTGAACGCTGCGTTGGCGCTGCTGCCGGTGCCGGCCACGGCGCTCGTGCTGCTCATCGTCGTGGCGGCCGTTCTGCCGCAGCTGGGCCAGGCCGGGCCCGCGGCGCTGCGCGCCGTGCCGGTCTACCTGCTCTTCGCCCTGCTCGCGCCCCTGCTGGCCTGGTGGCTGGCACGGTGTGCGCAGCTCGGGGCACCGGCCGCGCGCGCCGTGGCCTTCAGCGCGGCCACGCGCAACTCGCTCGTGGTGTTGCCGCTGGCCCTGGCCGTGCCTGGCGCGGTGCCGCTGCTGCCGGCTGTGGTGGTGGCGCAGACGCTCGTGGAGCTCGTGGCGGAACTGGTCTACATCCGCTGGCTGGCGCGGCTGGGCGCGGGGGGCCGGCGCTAGCGTCGCGCGACCCGCGGCTGCTCGAAGTGCGCCACGCGCGGGGCGCGGCCGGCCAGGCAGACCTCGCGGAACTGGAACAGCAGGGCGGCCGTCGGGGCCGCGACCCAGCCATCGCCGACCGGCATGCGCAGCACGGGGTGCGGGCTGTCGGCGATGGGTTCGAGCAGCGGCGCATCGGCGCGCTGCAACTCGGCCAGGCGCACGCGGTGGACGCTGGCCACCTCGGCAGGGTTGGGCACGAGCGCTTCGTGCACGGGGCCGGCCCAGACCACGACAGGCGTGATCGCGAAGCCCGAGCGGGTGGGGAAGTCGTCGAGCAGGCCCAGCACCGCATCGGGACCGAGCGCCAGGCCCACTTCCTCGTGCAGTTCGCGCAGCGCTGCATCGGCGGCCGATTCGCCGGGCTCCACGCGGCCACCGGGCAGCGCCCATTGGCCCGGGTGGTTGCGCAGGTGCATCGCACGCCGCGTGAGCAGCACGGCCGCCTGCGCGCTCCACACGGTGGGTCGGGGCAGGCCCGGGAATTCCGCGCCCCAGCCTTCCTCGACGAGGGCCAGCGCGACTGCGGCGCGGCGGCCTGGTGCCTGCACGCCGTGCAGTGCGAAGGCGGTCAGGTGGCGGGAGATGTGCTCGCGTAGCGCGGCGTCCAGCTGCATGGTCGGCGGTGGTCCGGGTCGTGGGGCCCAACCAGTATGCCCGCGCCTCAATGCGCCGCTGTCGCGTGCCGGACTGGCGCCGCCGAACCGAACCAGCGCAGCGCCAGGGCCACGGCGGCCAGCAGATAGCCCAGCGCGCCGAGCACCCACATCAGCAGGCCAGCCAACTGCTGGTCGTGCAGGGGCTCCAGTCCCCAGGCGCGGGCGCCGGCCGCCTGCAGGCCATACAGCGGTTCGCCCGCGAAGGTCAGCAGTGCGCCCAGCAGCCCGGTATGCGCCATGGTGGCGAGCAGCGCAAGCAGCGCCGCACCCCGCGCGGGCACCGGTGCCAGCAGCGCGGCGCGCCAGAACCACCAGGCCGAGCCCAGCAGCAGCGCGAGCGCCAGCAGATGCAGGCCGGCATGCTCGAGCACGGCCGCGTACAGCGGCGGCCAGTGCCACAGCCACAGCAGCGCGCCGTGCACGACCGCTGCCGGACCCGGCTTGGGCATGTGCGCGCGCTGCAGCGATCCCATGGCGAGCAGACCCGTGCCGGCCAGCATCAGCATGAGCTGCGCCATGTGGGCCGAGGCCAGCGTGGCGGCGAGCCGGCACAGCGGGGAGACCAGCGCCATCGCGAGCAATCCCCAGCCCGCGAGCGCCAGCGCCGTGCGCCGGCGCGCGAGCAACCACGCCAGCAGGGCCAGCAGCGGCGCCAGCGTGGCAGGCGCAAGGCTCCAGCGCAGCCACCAGTCCTGCGGCAGGGCCGGCACGGTGCCTGCCAGGCACAGGGAGATCAGATCCTGGAACATGCCGCGTCCTCCGTGGTCGATGCCAGCGTCTGGCCGGCGCAGGGCGGCAGGGCCAGCAGCGGCCAGCCGGTCCAGACCGTGGCGGCAGCCGCCACGGCCGTCAGCACCCGCGCCAGGCGGCGCAGCGGCTCGTCCCAGCGGGAGAACCACCGCCACAGCGCGACCAGCGCAAGCAGGTGCACGAGCCACGCCAGCGCCAGGGCGCCGGTCAGCAGGTTGATACCGGCCAGGCTGCGGGCATGCCAGCCGGCTTCGCATCCCAGCGCCAGGCCGGCGTACAGCATGGCGAAGCTGCTGGCCCAGACCAGCAGGGCGGCCGTGCTGCCGAGCAGCCAGCGGGTGGGCGTGATGGGCTGCATGCTCAACGCCCCCAGGCCGGCACGTGCATCGCCAGCAGCAGCACGGCGCCGGTGGCGGCCGTGTAGTCCCACCACAGCCGCGCGGTGTGCACTTCCACGCAGCGCTGCGCGGAGATGTAGCCCGCCTGACCACGCGCCAGCGCATAGGCGGCGAACACGGCGCCGAGAGCCGCGTGCAGCACGGCGTAGGCCAGGCTGAACCCCAGCATGGCCCCGTAGGCATGCTCGCGCGGCGACGGCATGCCCGGCAGCACACCGGCCGGCAGCAGCAGCGTGGCGGCCAGTGCGGCGATCAGGGCCGCGAGCAGCGCCAGCTGCCGGCCGCGTGGGTCGCCGCGCGCGTTGGCGCGCACCGCGTAGCGCATGGCGCCACAGGCCAGGGCCAGGGCCGCCGCGCCTGCCAGCGCAATGCCCGGGCCCGCCTGCAACCAACGCGGCGGCGGCCATCCAGGTGCCACCGTGGCCAGGTAGGCATGGCCGAACAGCAGCGAGACGAAAAAGGCGCCGTTGGCGACCAGGGTCCAGAGCAGGCCGGCGCGGCCGGGTGCGCGCTCGACCACGTCGTGCACGGGCAGGCGCACGCCTGTGCCTGCATCCACCGGCTCCGGGTCGTCCCGCAGCCCGATGGACCACGCCCAGCGCCAGAAGAGCGCCAACGCCGCCAGCGCGGCCGGCGGCGCCAGCCAGTAGGTCTTGGTGAGCAAGGCCATGAACACGCTGCCCACCGCCAGCGCCGCCATGAACGGCAGCCAGCTCGGGCGCGGCAGCCGCACCACGTGCGTGGGCTCGCCGCTGACCGGATCGCAGCCCAGACTCTGTTGCTCGTCGGCGTGGGCGTGGGCCAGCAGGCCCTGGCCCGCGGCGGCGTGCGCGCCCAGCTTGGACGTGGTCCACAAGGGCTCCTGGCCGTCGACACGCGGCTGGCTCGCGAAGTTGTAGAAGGCCGGCGGCGTGGGCATGGCCCATTCCAGCGTGGACGCACGCCAGGGGTTCTGCGGCGCGATGCGGCCCAGGTAGGCACTGACGATGAGGTCGATCAACAGCAGGAAGAAGCCGATCGCCATCACGAAGCTGCCGAGCGAGGACACCAGGTTGGGCAGGTCCCAGCCCAGGCCCGTGACATAGCTGGCCACGCGCCGCGGCATGCCCAGCAGCCCGGTCAGGTGCATCACGAAGAAGGTGGTGTTGAAGCCCACGAAGATGAGCCAGAACGCCCAGGCCCCCAGCCGCGGCAGCGTCCGCCTTCCGAACAGGTGCGGAAACCAGTAGTACACGCCTGCCATGAACGGGAACAGGAAGCCGCCGACCAGCACGTAGTGCAGGTGCGCCACCACGAAGTGCGTGTCGTGCGCCTGCCAGTTGAACGGCACCAGCGCCAGCATCACGCCCGTGAGCCCGCCGCAGACGAACACCACCAGGAAGCCCAGCAGCCACAGCATGGGCAGCGCGAGCTTGGGCCGGCCGTGCCAGAGCGTGGCGATCCAGGCGACCATCTGGACGGCCGTGGGGATGGCGACCAGCATGCTGGCGGCCGAGAAGAACACCAGCGCCAGGTGCGGGATGCCCACCGTGAACATGTGGTGCACCCACAGCCCGAAGCTGATGAAACCCATCGCCACCACGCTGGCCAGCACCCAGGAGCGGCCCACCAGCGGGCGCTGCGCGAAGGTGGGGACCATCGTGGAGACGATGCCCGCCGCCGGCAGGAAGATGATGTAGACCTCGGGGTGGCCGAACAACCAGAACAGGTGCTGCCACAGCAGCGGATCGCCACCGCGGGCGGCGTCGAAGAACGGCCAGCCGGCCGCGCGTTCGAGCTCCAGGATCAGGCTGCCAAGGATCAGCGGCGGAAAGCCCACCAGCATCATGCCGGCCGTGACCAGCATGTACCAGGCAAACAGCGGCATGTCGACGAGGCGCATGCCCGGCGCGCGCATGGTCAGGATGGTGACGATGATCTCGACCGCCGCCGCCACCGCCGAAATCTCGACGAAGGTGATGCCCAACAGCCAGACGTCGGCGTTCACGCCCGGCGTGTGCGTGGCGCTGGACAACGGCGTGTACAGAAACCAGCCGCCGTCGGGCGCCAGGCCCGCCGCCAGTGCGCCGAGCAGGATCATGCCTCCCAGCAGGTAGCACCAGTAGCCGAATGCGCCCAGGCGGGGGTACGCCAAATCGCGCGCGCCCAGCATCTTGGGCAGCAGGTAGATCGCGAAGCCTTCGATGAGCGGGATCGCGAACAGGAACATCATCACGGTGCCGTGCATCGTGAAGACCTGTGCGTACAGCGCGTCGTCCAGGAATGCCGATTGCGGAGTGGCCAGCTGCGCGCGGATCAGCATGGCCAACATGCCGCCGACGAAGAAGAAGACCAGTGCCGTGGCGATGAAGCGCCTGCCCACGACGTTGTGGTTGACGGCCGAGAGCGC
>CAJYRH010000451.1 GCA_913776795.1 uncultured Pseudorhodoferax sp.
CTGCCCGGCACCAGCGGCTGCAGCTCCACGTCGCGCACGGGCAGCCACTCCAGGAAGGGCGTGCTGTCCAGGAACTCGACCAGCGCCTCCTCCAGGCGCTCGAACACCTGCCCAAGGCCCAACGGCACGGCAGCAGGAAACAACAGCGCCAGCGGCCACAAGGCCAGCAGCACCAGTGCGCCGCGCGCATCCGGCGTCAACCACCCGGCGCGAAATCGGCTCCAGCGGTCGATGGTGCCCGTGCGCTGCAGCAGCCAGGCGAGCAGCGCGCCCAGCCAGGTGCCGGCCGCGTTGAGCGCGAAATCGACATTGGAGGGCACGCGCCGCGGCAGGTAGCCCTGCGTTGTCTCCATCAGGAAAGACACGGCCGCACCCGCCAACGTTGCCAGCAGGACCGGCGCCCGTGCGCGGCCCGACCGCAGTCCACCCAACGCCAGCAGGAAGCCCAGCGGCGCGTAGCCCACCACATTGATCTGCACGTCGAACCATGTCCACCAGCGCGGCAGCGGGGCCGCCATGAAGGCCCAGGGCACGATGCCCTGGTCGCGCCACCCTTCGAACGGGAAGAGGCTGGCGTACACCACCAGCGCCAGGTAGACCAGCGCCAGCGGCCAGGCCGAAGTCTTGTGCATGCCGCAGGGCGCCGCGCCGCCTCAGAACGGCTTGACGACGACCAGCACCACGGCTGCCACCAGCAGCAGGACCGGCAGCTCGTTGAACCAGCGGTACCAGACGTGGCTGTGCGAGGAGCGGCCGCCACGCAGGTGGCGCAACTGCAGCGCGCAGGCATGGTGGTAGAGCAGCACCAGCAGCACGACCAGCAGCTTGGCATGCATCCAGCCGTTGCCGGGGCCGCGGCCAATGCCGTAGTGCAGCCACAGCACCAGCCCCAGGACCAGCGCAGGCACGGCCAGCAGCGTGGTGAAGCGCAGCAGCTTGCGCGCCATCAGCAGCAGGCGCTCGCGCTCGGCGTCCGAACCTGGCGGCACCATGGCCAGGTTCACGAAGATGCGCGGCAGATAGAACAGCCCGGCAAACCAGCTGGCCACGAAGACGATATGGAAAGCCTTGACCCACAGCATCGGCAAAGTGTAGGCGACACAAAAAAATACCCCGGCCGGTGCAAGCACAGCGGGCCGGGGTGGCAAGCCTGTTGGTTGTTACACGTCAAGGCCCCCGCTCAGGGAGGTGAAGCGGGCAGGCGGCGGACCGCCCATGGGCAATCTAGCAAACGCGGCCAGGGCCAGCAAGAGGGCGAATCCGGCAAGCAGACCAAAGGGCCGCAGGCTTGGGGCACACTTCGAGGATGAGCCGCCCAGACCTCTCCCCCCTCGCCGCCTTTCCCGCCGCCCGCCCGCGCCGGCTGCGCTACGACGCGTTCACGCGCGATCTGGTGCGCGAGCACAGCCTGTCCGCGCACGACCTGATCTACCCCGTGTTCGTGCAGGAAGGCCGCCAGCAGCGGCATGCCGTGCCTTCCATGCCCGGCGTGGAGCGGCTGAGCCTGGACCTGCTGCTGCCGGTCGCGGAGGAGTGCGTGCGCCTGCAGATCCCGGTGATCGCACTGTTCCCAGTCATCGACGCCGACCTGAAAGCCCCGGACGGCGTCGAGGCGGCCAATCCCGACGGCCTGGTCCCGCGCGTGGTGCGCGCGCTCAAGGACCGCTTCCCCGAGCTCGGCGTGATGACCGACGTCGCGCTGGACCCTTACACCAGCCATGGCCAGGATGGCCTGCTCGACGAAACGGGCTACATCCTCAATGACGCGACCACGGCCGTACTCGTGCGCCAGGCGCTGACCCAGGCCGCGGCCGGCGTGGACATCGTCGCGCCCAGCGACATGATGGACGGCCGCATCGGCGCGATCCGCCAGGCACTGGAGGCCAAGGGCCAGGTCCACACGCGCATCATGGCCTACAGCGCCAAGTACGCCTCGGCGTTCTACGGCCCGTTCCGCGACGCCGTGGGCTCGGCCGCCAACCTGGGCAAGAGCAACAAGAAGGTCTACCAGATGGACCCCGGCAACACCGACGAGGCTTTGCGCGAGGTGGCCCTGGACCTGGCCGAAGGCGCCGACATGGTCATGGTCAAGCCCGGGATGCCCTACCTGGACGTCGTGCGTCGCGTCAAGGACCAGTTCGGCGTGCCGACGTTCGCCTACCAGGTCAGCGGCGAGTACGCCATGCTCAAGGCCGCCGCGCAGAACGGCTGGCTCGACCACGACGCCGTGATGCTGGAAAGCCTGCTGGCCTTCAAGCGCGCGGGCGCCAACGGCGTGCTGACCTACTTCGCCATGGAGGCGGCGCGCAAGCTGCGCGGCTGACCACACCCTCGATGCAGATCGTCGAGTTCAGCCCCGGCACCCTGCGCTTTGCCGAGGAGTTGCCGGAGCGCGCGCCGGATGGCGGCTTCGTCTGGCTCTTCCTCGAACGCGAAAGCCTGGACACGGACCTTCCGGCCGTGCAACGCGCGGCGCAGCAACTGGGCGGCTCGCAACTGCTCGACCTGCATTGCGCCGACCTGGTCAATGCGGCCCACCCCTCGCATTACGACTACACCTCGGTCTACGACCTCATCGTGTTCCGCCGGCTCGCGACGCAGGAGGAAAGCGGCAACGAGGCCGAGCCGAATGGCCCCGCCCGCTCCATGCCGGCCGCCTTCCGGCGCATCAGCACGCGCGCCGTGGGGTTCGCGGTATTCGACCGGCTGCTGGTCAGCGTGCACCCGGCCGGCTGCTTCACCGCGCGTGCCTTCCTGCAGCGCTACCTGGCCGACGCGGTGCACAGCGATGGGCTGACGACCAGCGTGCGCAACCGGCTGCCGACCACACCGGCGGACCTCATGCTGCGCATGGTCAACGTCATGGTGGATAGCTACCTGGAGCTGCGCAAGGTGCTGAGCCAGCAACTGGACCACTGGCAGCAGGAACTGCTGCGGCCCGGCTCGCGCTTCTCGAACTGGAATGCGCTCATGGCCGCCCGCAACGAACTGCACATGCTGGAAGACCTCTGCGAGGAACAGCACGACGCCATGCAGGAATGGCTGGACACGCTGCGCGAGCAGCCCGCGGGCGCCATGCCCCAGGCCGAGCGCGACGGCCTGATCGCGCGCTCGCGCGACGTGATCGAGCACATCCAGCGCGTCGTCCACCATGTGCGCCGGCTCGAGCAGAACGCCGAGACCGTGGTGCAGATCCATTTCTCGGCGCAGAGCAACCGCACGAACGACATCATGCGCATCCTGACGGCGCTGACGGCCGTATTCCTGCCGCTCAACCTCATTGCCGGCATCTTCGGGATGAACTTCGAGTTCATCCCGCTCATCCACCAGCAGGACGGCTTCTGGTGGGCGATGGGCGCCATGGTGGCCATCGCCGCTGTGCTGATCGTGCTGTTCCGGCGCAAGCGCTACCTCGCGCGCACCGGGCGCTGAGCCTGTCGCCGGGCACAGGGCCCGGCAGTCAGCCGGCCAGCGCAAGCTCCAAAGGCTTCTTGGCGCGGAAGGCCCACTTCGGGCCCAGGCGAAACGACTCCAGCTGGGTGGAGCTGGCCTCGGCGAAGAACAGGTCCTCGTTCAGGCCCAGCCGCTCGAACGCACGGCGCTGGCGCACCGAACGGCGGCGCAGGTCGCCTTCGAAGGCAGTGCTGTCGCCGCGCGACTGTTCGAAGAAGGCCGCGGCGCGCGCCAGGTTCTGCGCCGCCTGCTCGGTCAGCGCCGGCACGGCCCGCGGGGCCGACAGGCGCGCCTGGGTGATGAACGGGTTGCGCCCGACCAGCAGGCCCCAGGGACGGCGGCCCTCTGCCGGGTCCACGCTCAGCGCCTCGAGCTTGGTCAGGCCGAAATCGCGCGCCAGCGTCAGCCGCATCGCCAGCCAGGGATCGCTCTGGCGCAACTGCTCGATCGCGCTGCGCGCCGTGGCCTCGTCGCCGGCCACGGGCAGCACCAGCGACTGCAGCAGGCGCCGCGCATGCGCGTCCCCCTGCGCCGCGGCGGCATGCAGCCAACCGATCGCCTGCTCGCTTTCGGCCAGCGTGGTGGCGGCACGCAGCGACAGGGCGCCGAGCTTGCGCTGGGCTTCGGCCTGGCCGAGGGCGGCCGCCTTTTCCAGGAAGAAGCGCGCCAGCTGCGGGTTGGACACCGACAGGCGGTGGTCCGAGTGCATGGCGTAAAGGTCCAGCCAGGCATCGTCGCGGCCCGCATCGGCCGCGCGCAGCAACAGCGCCACACCCTTGCGCATGTTGCTGCCGGTGGCGAGGCGCGCCGGGCTCAGGCCACCGTGCGCGATGCCGCACAGCGCGCGGCCGAGCAGGCAGGCCGCGTCGCGCTCGCCGCGTGCAATCGCCATCTCCAGGCTCGCCTCCACCTGCTCGGGCAGCAGGCCGCGCAGCTCGCGGCCCTGGCGCTCGGCCAACAGCACCGCCGCCACGACCAGGTCCGACAGGCCGTGCGTGAGCCGAGGCGCCAGCAGCAAGGCGACGTGCACGCAATCGAGCAACAGGTCCAGCGTGCCGCCGTCGCGGGCCTGGCGAGCCGCCATGACCGCCACCTGCGCCACGTCCACCGCGGCACTGCCGGCCACCGCGCGCAGCATGGCGGGCAAGGCATCGGCCGTGCGCGCCTGCCGCAGCGCGGCGACGGCCTGGCGGGCTTCCACGTGCCCCCCTGTGGCGGCGGCTTCCAGCCAGGACTGACCGGCATCGACCCGGCTGTGCTGCAGGCAGAGCCACACACCGAGCTTGAACTGGGCCAGCAGGCTGCCGGCGCCCGCCGCCTTGCGCAGCGCCTCGTCCTGCTGCAACTGCAGCAGGTCCTGCAGCGCAAGGCTCTCGGCGATGGTGCGGGCCGTCTCGATCCGGTCGCGCACGCTGGGGTGGGCCAGGTACTCCATGCCGGTGGCCACATGGCGCGGAAAGCCGTCGCCTCCCACCAGATAGCGGCGTCCGGCCTCGCTGCGCGCTGCGGCGTCCCCCTGGCGGGCGAGGGCCAGCAGTTGAATGTCTTGTCGGCGCATGTCTTCGGCTCCTGTGTTGCAAGAATGCAACGTTTGTGGTGGCTGGATCGCCCGGTGGGGATTCGACCCCTGCGGTTTTGGATGCCGGAAAGAATAGACCTGCCCACCTGTCAGCAGCATTTCGCCTAAATTACATTCTTGTAATGATCAATAGTGGTAACCCGAGAGTTACCAGTACACAACAAAAAGCCCGCCTCTCGGAAAGAGACGGGCAACAAAGTCACCTTGGAGAAGCTCGCCAATCGAATGGCGAAGCGGTGATGCTTAGAAGGCGTGGCGCAGGCCGATGTCCAGACCCTTGGAGTTGTCGCCCAGACCGGTCGTGGAACCGTTCAGTGCCAGGTTTGCACCGTCCTTGTTCTTCAGGTAGGCAAACGTGCTGTACAGGGCCGTACGCTTGGACAGGTTGTGAACGTACCCGATCGCGAACTTGTCAGCACGGACTTCGGTGTCACGCTGGCTTGCGCGGGTCCAGGAAGCACGGATCAGGCCAGCACCGACCGGCACGGTCGTGCCAACGGTGTACAGGCGGGTCTTCGCGTCCAGACCGGCGCCTTCGCCTTCGTCCTGGCCAATGGACAGCAGCAGCTTGGCGACGCCGAAGTCATAGGAACCACCGAAGTTCATGGTCTTGGAATCGACGGTCCCCGTGAAGGCGGGGCTCGTGCCTACGGCGTAATCGCTCTTGCCATAGGCCACACCGACGCTGATCGGGCCGTTTTCGTAGCCGACGCGGACACCGTAGCCGTTGCCATACTGGTCTTGGTTGCTGGCCAGGCTCTGGCTGCGGCCGTTGCGGTAGTACTGGGCTTGGGCGAAGAAACCACCCAGAACCTTGGGCGTGAAGTAGGAGACCGCGTTGCTGGTGCGGGTTTGCAGGCCGTAAGCCAGGCCCAGATCCTGGGTTTCCAGGATGGCACCAGCGCCGTTGTCGCCGAAGGCGTCGTACAGGTTGTTGTAGGGCGCGGTGAAGTCGCGGCCCAGGCGGATTTCGCCCCAGCTGTCGCCCATCAGGCTGACGGTGGAACGACGGGTGAACGCCAGCGCATTGCTGTTCTGGCCGTTGCCGTTGTTGATGGTGTAACCAGCCTCGAGCCAGAAGCCTGCCTTCAGACCGCCACCCAGGTCTTCCACGCCGCGGAAGCCGATGCGGCTGGTCGACAGACCGCCGCTACCCAGACCGGTGTTGTTGTCGATGCTGCCGCGGCCGACCTGGACCGTTGCGTCGGCGATACCGAACAGCGTGACAGACGATTGGGCGTAGGAAGCGGAAGCGGCAGCGGCCAGCACAGCCAGCGTTGCGATCTTTTTCATGGTCATCCTTGAGTGAGGTTTCGTGATCGGGGTCATGTCCCGCGACTCTTCGCAGAGAACATGACCGTGAGCGTAGGGACCGACCGACCGCGCCGACAGGCCCGGTGTCGCAAAGCCGGGGGGGGCGTTCGCAATGCCCCCGCCTTTTGGGCCCAAGCTGTTTCTCCTTCACCACAGGAGATTCGGTCGCCACAGCCTGCCTTGATGCGCGCCACGGCGGGCGGCAGCTATTTCCAGTTCGGCAACAGTGCGTTGCCCGCGTTCGTCTTGATGGCGTCAGAAGCGCCTCCTACAGTCCTGTCACCTTCCCGTCAGGTCGGGCACGGCACCGCCGTCCCGGCCAAGGACTGATCCCATGCGCCTGCTTTCGATCGAAGACGAACCCACGACCGCCGCCTACCTGCACAAGGGCCTCACCGAGCATGGCCATGTGGTCGACACCGCGCAGGACGGCATCGAGGGCCTGCACCTGGCCACCTCGGGCCGCTATGACCTGATCCTGCTGGACGTGAGCCTGCCCGGTGCCGACGGCTGGCAGGTGCTGGAAAGCCTGCGCACGCGCCGACACACGCCGGTCTTCATGCTGAGCGGGCACGACCAGGTCGAAGACCGGGTACGGGGCCTGCAGCTCGGCGCCGACGACTACCTCGTCAAGCCGTTTGCCTTCTCCGAACTGCTGGCGCGCATCCAGGCCGTGGCGCGCCGCGCCACCCGGCCGGCGGCCGATCCCGTGGTGCAGGTGGCCGACCTGGAGGTGGACAGCGCCCGCCGGCTCGTGCGCCGCGGCGGCCAGCGCCTGGACCTCACAACCAAGGAGTTTGCGCTGCTCGACTACCTGGCACGCCACCTCGGGCAAGTGGTCTCGCGCACCCTGATCGCCGAGAACTGCTGGGACATGCACTTCGACAGCGATACCAACGTCATCGATGTCGCTGTGCGGCGGCTGCGCGCCAAGGTCGACGACCCGTTCGTGGAAAAGCTCATCCACACCATCCGCGGCGTCGGGTATGTCCTCGATTCCCGCCCCGCCTGAGGCACGGCCGGTCCTGGCGCGCACGGGCCTGCGCCTGCGCGATTCGATGGCGGTGCACATTGCGCTGGCCATCGCCGTCACCAACGTCCTGTTGATGCTGGCCGGCTGCTGGATGGTCGGGCGCCTGCTGGAGCAGGAGTTCACCGCCCTGCCGCTGGCCATCCCC
This sequence comes from uncultured Pseudorhodoferax sp., assembly GCA_913776795.1. Next base: position 7,525 of record CAJYRH010000451.1, read on the forward strand.
GAGCTGCAGCGCGATGCCTTCATCGCGCGTGCCTGGCGTGTGATGTTCTGGACGCTTGCGGCAGGCGCGCTGGCCACCAGCGTGCTGGCCTGGTGCATCACGCGGCGCATCCTGGCCTCGGTACGGCGCCTGGGCGCCACTGCCAACCGCATTGGTGCGCAGGCACTGGACGAGCGCCTGCCGGCCGACGCCGTGCCCGCAGAGCTGGCTTCCGTGGCGCAGGCCTTCAATGGCATGCTGGACCGTTTGCAGGACGCCTTCTCGCGCCTGTCGGGCTTCTCGTCCGACCTCGCGCATGACCTGCGTGCGCCGATCCACCGGCTGCTGACGGCCACCCAGGTCACGCTCGCGCAGCCGCGCAGCGCCGACGAATACCGTACCGTGCTGGAGACGGCGGTGGCCGACTACGAGCGCATCGGCCGCCTGATCGAGAACATCCTGTTCCTCGCCCGCGCCGACCATGCCCAGACCCGGCTGAAGGCCGACTGGCAAGGCATGCGCGAGCGGCTCAAGGGCATGGTGGACTTCTTCGAGCTGCTGGCCGAGGAGCGCGGCCTGCGTCTGACCCTGGACGTGCAGCCCGGCCTGCGCGCCTGGGCCGACGAGGTGCTGCTGGCGCGCGCCGTGGGCAACCTGCTGACCAATGCGCTGCGCCATGCGCGGGCGGGCAGCACGGTGGTGCTGTCCGCGCATGCCACGGCGCCGGGGTTTGCGCGCATCACCGTGGCCAACGAGGGCGAACCCATCGACCCGGCCCACCAGGCCGCGATCTTCGAGCGGCGCTACCGCGTCGACAACCCGGCGTCGGAAGCCGGCTCGGGACTGGGCCTGGCCATCGTCAAGAGCGTGATGGACCTGCACGGCGGCCGCGTCGGCGTGCGCAGTGCGCCGGGACTGCCGACGGTGTTCACGCTTGAGTTTCCGCCGCCGGCCCTGCGGCGCGTGGATTTCAGACTGGCGGCGCGCCGATCTGTTCGGTGACGTAGGCGCGCTGCACCGCCGGGCGCGCCAGAACACGGTGCAGGTACGGCCCCAGGTGCGGGAGCTCGCGCGCCGGCCGGCCGAAATGGCGGGTCCAGCGGCCCAGCATGAGCAGGTAAGGATCCAGCGCGGTGTAGCGCTCGCCCAGCAGCCAGGGGCCGCCGTGGCGCGCCAGTTCCTGGTCGAGGATCTCCAGCAACTGGCCGGCGCGCGCCTCGGACCTGGCCTTCACCGTCGTGGCGCCATGCACATGGTCGGGCGAGGCCCAGCGCTCCGGGTAGAAGTACAGCCCGAGGGTGGCATGCAGCGTGTTGCTGAGCCAGAACATCCACTTGTAATAGTGCGCGCGCTCGGTCGAGCCCAGCGCAGGCGCGAGGCCTGCGGCCGGGTGCGTGTCGGCCAGGTGCAGCAGGATGGCGGCCGTCTCGTAGAGCACGAGGTCGCCGTCGACCAGCACCGGAATCAGGCCGTTGGGGTTGAGCCGCAGGTAGGCCTCGGACTTGTGGGCCTGGTTGGCGCGGTCCACCAGCAGCAGCTCGAACGGCACGCCCAGCTCTTCGAGCAGCATGTGCGGCGCCATGCTGGCGTCGGTCGGGTGGTAGTGCAGCTGCAGCATGGCCGGCCTCGTGCGCCCTACTTGGCGGCCGTCACCATGATCTCGACCAGGAGGCGCGGATCGGCCAGCCTGGACTCGACGCAGGCGCGCACGGGCAGGTTCTTGGGATCGACCCAGGCCGACCAGACCTCGTTCATGGCCGCGCGGTTGCCGATGTCGGTCAGCCAGATCTGGGCCGACAGGATGCGCGACTTGTCGCTGCCGCAGCGCGCCAGCAGCGCGTCGATGCGGTTCAGGATCTGCTGCGTCTGGCCCTTGACGTCGGCGCTCGGGTCGTCGGCCACGATGCCGGCCAGGTAGACCGTGTTGCCGTGCTCGACGGCGTTGGACAGGATGGGGGTGGGTTCGTGGCGCTGGATGCTCATGGTGGTCTTTCCAGGGGGTTCAGGGCGGTGTCGCGACACCGAAGAGTTCGGCCGCATTGTCCCAGGCGATGCGCCGGGCCAGCGGCGCCGGCAGCGCGCCGAGCCAGCGGCGGTATTCCTGCATCAGCAGGTCGTACGCGCTCCAGCGCTGGTTGACCCAGGTGTCCGAGCCGACCACGAAGCGCGTGGGGTGCTCGCGCAGCAGCGCATCCCACTGCGGACACAGCGTGCCGTTCTCGCAGACGAGGCCCGGCCGGTACGACAGTTCACCGACCAGGCGCGGGTAGCGCTCCAGCAGCGCCTGCACGCGCGCCACGGGCGCGCCGCCGATGCCGCTGTGGGCCCAGATCAGCCGAGCGCCCGGCGCGTGGGCCATGAGCCGGTCGACGGCCGCGTCGTCCACGTGGGCCAGCACCGCCAGGCCGTGCTTCTCGGCGAACTGCATGATCTGGCGCGCCACCGGCCCGTCGGCATTGGCGCTGTCGTAGAGGTGGAATTCGCCGATGCCGCGGTACGGCCCGCCCTGGGTGCCACGCTGAAACTCCTCCTCGACCATCGCGTAGATGCTGGGGTCGCGGAACCAGTTGCCGTAGTCGTCGCGGTTGCGGTACAGGCGGATGAAAGGCACCACGGCCACGCCGGCCGCGCGCGTGGCGGGGCTGGCCGCCAGCAGCTTGGTGCCGTCGTTGGTGCGCGAGTTGGCGACGATGGCGCGCACGCCGTTGCGCTGCATGCGGGCCAGCACGTCGGCCAGCGGATGCGGGCCCTGCTGGCCGTTCCAGGCCTCGACGTTGTAGTGCAGGTGGACGTCGAACAGCGGGCCGGTGTAGTCGGCCGCCAGCGCCGGAAGCGCGAGCAGCCAGAGCCAGGAGGCGAGCAACCGGCCGCGCATGCGCATTCAGCCCAGGTGCTTGGCGAAGAAGGCCAGCGTGCGCTCCAGCGCCAGCTTGGCCGCGGCCGCGTCGTAGGAGCCGCGCTGGTCGCAATTGAAGCCGTGGTCGGCCGCGTAGACATGGACCTCGACCTCGGGGTGCGCCTTCTTGAAGGCTTCCACGCTGTCCAGCGGGATCCAGTGGTCGCGCTCGCCGAAGTGTGCGAGCACCGGCACCTTGGGGCTGCGCGCCACCTCGGCCTCGGTGGTCACGCCACCGCCGTAGTAGGGCACGGCGGCCGCCAGGCCGCTCAACGTGCAGGCGCTGCGCCAGGTCAGCAGGCCGCCCCAGCAGTAGCCGACGATGCCGACCTTCTTGCCGCTCTCCTGGGCGGCATGGTCGATGGCGGCCTGGATGTCGGCCAGCACGCCAGGCGCGGGCAGTTCCTCCACGGCGGTCTTGAGCGCGAAGCCGGCCTGCATGTCCTCGTTGGTGTAGCCCAGTTCCACACCCTGCTTGACGCGGTGGAAGGTGGACGGCGCGACCGCCAGGTAGCCCTGGGCCGCATAGTCATCGGCCACGCTGCGGATGTGCGAGTTGACGCCAAAGATCTCCTGCACCACCACGATGGCGCCCTTGGGTGCGCCCGCAGGCTTGGCCACGTAGGCGGGAAAAGTGAAACCGTCGGCAGACTTTAGGTCGATGAATTGGCCCATGGTGCGGTGCTCCTTCGTTGCGTGTTGGCGAAACGGGCGGTTGTAGCAGGAATCCACTTGCCCCTCCACCGCGGCCCGTCTTGGAGGCGACGCGCACTACCATGCGCCCTCCCCCACCGGACTGGAGACACCCGCATGGACAAGATCGCAGTCGTCACCGGCGGCAGCCGCGGCATCGGCGCCGCCACCGCACTGCTGGCGGCCCGCCAGGGCTGGGCCGTGGCCGTGAACTACACGCACAACGCCGAAGCCGCGCAGGAGGTGGTGCGTCGGATCGCGGACCACGGTGGCCGCGCCATCGCCGTGCAGGCCGACGTGGCCGACGAGGCCCAGGTGCTGCGCATGTTCGGCGAGGTCGACGCCCAGCTGGGCCGGCTCACCGCCCTGGTCAACAACGCCGGCGTGGTCGACCACAGCCAGCGCCTGGACCAGATGGACCTGGCGCGCTGGCGCCGCATGTTCGACATCAACGTGATGGGCAGCCTGCTCTGCGCGCGCGAGGCCGTGCGCCGCATGAGCACGCGCCACGGCGGCAGCGGCGGCGCCATCGTGAACATGTCCAGCGCCGCCGCGCGCCTGGGTGGCGCCGGCCAGTACGTGGACTACGCGGCGAGCAAGGGCGCCATCGACAGCTTCACGGTCGGCCTGGCCAAGGAGGTCGCAAACGAGGGCATCCGCGTGAACGCCGTGCGGCCCGGCCTGATCGAGACCGACATCCACGCCTCGGGCGGCCAACCCGACCGCGTGCAGCAGCTCGCCCACCTGGTGCCCATGCAGCGCGGCGGCTCGGCCGACGAGGTCGCCGAGGCCATTGTCTGGCTCATGGGCGAAGGCGCGAGCTACACCACGATGGCGCTGCTCGACGTCTCGGGCGGGCGCTGATCAGGCCGGCGCGGCAGCGCCGCGCACCGGGCCCGCACGGGCCTCGATCTGCTGCTGCAACTCGCGCCGCAGCCCCAGCAGGAAGGCGGCCTCGGCCAGCACGAACAGCGGGCCGACAACCAGGCCCACGAGGTCGTCGACGAAGGCCGGCTTGCGCCCCTCCCAGTAGTGGCCGACGAACTGGATGAGCCAGCCGGCCACGAACAGGCCCCCGCCCCAGCCCAGCCAGACCGGTGTGGGCTGCGCCGCCAGCAGCTGCGCGCACCACAGCACCAGCGCCAGCAGCAAGGCCATGGCGGCGCCCAGCCGGCCGTCCAGGCGCAGGTAGTAGAGCGCGGTGGCCAGCGTGACCAGCGTGGCGGCCGAGATGGCCAGCGGCCCGGCCTCGGCCAGCACCGGCCGGGCCAGCAGCACGGCCACGGCCTGCACGATCATGGGGATGCCGATGAAATGCGTGGCGATGTTGCGGCGGTCACGGTGGTAGGCCGCGTACTGGCCCAGCTGGTCGACGAGGGTGCGCATCGCGTGTCTCCTTGGCATGTCGATCTGCCGCGCTTGTACACCCGCTGTGCCAGCCGCTCAAGCCAGAGCACCGCTGGGCCGCCCCAAGGCGCTCTGCACCGCAGCGCGCAGCGCGAAGGATCTCAGGTGAGCGCGGCGCGCCAGGCGGCGGTCTTGGCCGCCAGCGGCATCCCGGCATGGGCCGGGCTGGTCGAGGGCAGGCGCAGCAACTCCAGCGCCGGCGCGAGCTGCGGCAGCACCTGGCGGCGGAACACGGTTTCGGCCTTGGCGCCGTTGAAGCAGACGCGGCGCACCTGCGGGTGCACCTGCAGGAAGGCCGCGAAGTCGTTGGGCACGATGCTGGCCGGCACGATCGCGCTGTCCAGGCTGCCCGGGCGCTCGCAGCTGGCCAGCACATCCCACAGTGCCACGCCGCCGGCCTGCAAGGCGGCCAGCCGATCGCCATAGGCCGTGTGCCGCGGATCGAAGCCGAACAGCGCGCCCATGATCTTCCAGAACGCGTTCTGCGGATGGCCGTAATACTGCTGCAGGCGCAGCGACATGGCGCCCGGCATGCTGCCCAGCACCAGCACGCGCGCGTCGGACCGCGCCACGGGCGGGAAGCTTTCGACCTGGGCCATCTTCAGTCGGCGCGCTGCGCCTCGGCATGCAGCCAGGCGATGAAGTCCTGCGCATCCGGGTTCTCCCGGGCCTGCGCGCCGGCCGCAACGAAGTAGCCGCGCTGCGACTGCCCGCTGCGCCCGAACGGCGCCACCAGTTGCCCGCTCTGCAGCAGCGCGCCCGCCAGCGGCAGCCGGCCGATCGCCACGCCCTGCCCCGCCAGCGCGGCGGCCACGGCGTCGTTGTAGTTGGAAAAGCGCAGCTGGTTGGTGCCGCGGATGCCGGCCAGCCCCATGGCCTGCAGCCAGGGCGCCCAATCTTCCATGGGCGCCATGCCCTGGTGGCCTTCCATGACCAGCAGCGTGTGGTGCACGAGGTCGGCCGGGCTGCGCAGCGGGCGCGCCGGATCCTGCAGAAGGCGCGGCGCGCAGACGGGCAGCACGGTCTCCTCGAACAGCGGCCGGCCCATGCCCTGGGCGATGGCGCAGAAGCGCACCGCCACGTCGATGCCGGCGCGCTCCAGGTTCAGCAGATCGTTGGTGGCGGACACGCGCACGTCCACCAGCGGATGGTCGGCCGAGAAGCGCGCCAGCCGCGGAATCAGCCACAGCGAAGCGAAGCCCGGCGTGGTCGTCACGGCCACCTGGCGGTGCCGCGTCACGGCGCGCACGCTGGCCGTGGCGTCGCGCAGGCGCTCCAGGCAGTCCTGCACGGCGCGGTACATGGTCTCGCCGGCCGGGGTCAGCGCCAGCGCACGGTGGCGCCGCTCGAACAGTGCCACGCCCAGGCCGTCCTCCATCTGCTGGATCTGCCGGCTCACGGCCGACTGCGTCAGCGCGAGCTCCGCGCCGGCGCGCGTGAAGCTCAGCGTGCGCGCGGCCACGGCAAAGCTGCGCAGCAGGTCCAGCCGCGGCAGGTCGGCGCGTGCGATCACGTCATCCCTGACTTTCGCATTCTCATTTCGCATGCAAAGCATTCAAAACGACCGTTGGAAGAACGCAATTCTAGGTTCTACATTCATTCCGCCCGAGCATGTAGTGGAGAAGAACATGGATGCCTTGACCGAATACGAACTGCCGTTGCGCGGTCTGCTGCGGCTGCCGCCCGGCAGCCGCGTGGCCTGCGACAGCGGGAGCCTGTGGATCACCGAGGACGAGCAGGCGCACGACACCGTACTGGAGCCCGGCGAGCAATTCGCGCCGGTGGCCCGCGGTGCGCTGCTGGTGTACGCGCTGTCGCCGGCCCGCCTGCACCGCCTGCAGTAGGGCCCGGCCGGTCATGGACATCGGCCTGGCCTGCCCGGAGCGCAATGCCAGCGCGCGCTGGGACTTCGCCGACGGCCGCGCCGTGACGGTGCGCGCCGTGCAGCCCGGCGACCTGCAGCTGGCCTCGGAGTTCGTTGCACGCGGGCTCACGCAGCAGTCGCGCTACCAGCGCTTCCAGACCGGCCTCAGCGCGCTGCCGCCCGGCATGGCCGCCTACCTGACCGACATCGACTTGCGCCAGCATGTCGCGCTGCTGGCCGTGGCCGAACAGGGCGGCAGCACGCAGCAGGTCGGCGAAGCGCGCTATGTCTGCGACGGCGACCTGCCCGACCAGGCCGAGTTCGCACTTGCCGTGGCCGACGACTGGCAGGGCCTGGGCCTGGGTGGCCGGCTGCTGCGCCAGCTCGTGCGCGTGGCGCGCCGGCACGGCGTGCGGCGGCTCTACGGCGACGTGCTGCGCACCAACCAGCCCATGCTGGCACTGGCCCGTGCCCATGGGTTTCGGCCCGAGCGCCAGGGCGATGCGCGGCTGGCGCGCGTGGCCCTGGCGCTGGACGCGCCGCTGCCCGCGCCGATCCACCGCCCCATGCACGACAGCCAACGCGCCTGACCGTCCGCGGCGGCGCAACGCCGCTACCCTAGGGGCCATGCCACGGCCCACACCAGACACGTCGACCGCCCCGCCGCCCCGGCTGGGACGACCCATGCCGACCCGCTGGACACCAAGAGCGTGGGCGAGTCCGGCGCCATCGCCGCGCCTGCCGCACGGCGCGGCGGCGTGCTGGACGCGCTCTCGCCCTCTCTGCGTCCACCACCTCGACTTGGCCATGACGCCCGCATCGGTCTGGCAGGCCATCGAACAGGCCACCGAAAGAGACACCGCATGCTGAAGTACCGCGCGCGCGACGCCGAGGCCTACACGCGCGACCACCTGCGCGGCGTCCGGGCCGCCGCGCCCACCGTCGCATGACGCAGCGCATCGCCTTGATCGGCTTCGGTGCCATGGGCCGTTCCCTGGTGCGCCTGCTGGCCGCCCACGGCGCCAGCGCGCGCTGCGTGGCCGTGCTGCAGCGCCCCGGCACGCCGGCAGGCGCCGGCTGGCCCGCCGGCGCCCAGCGGGTGGAAGCAGTGGCGGCCTTGCTGGCGCAGCGGCCCGATCTGGTCGTCGAGTGCGCAGGCCACGCGGCGCTGCAGCAGCACGGGGCCGGCGTGCTCGCGGCCGGCACCGATCTGCTGGTGGCGGCGGTTGGCGCGCTGGCCGATGTCGCGCTGGAGCAGCGTCTGCGCGCCGCGGCCCAGGCCGGCCGTGCCCAGGTGCTGGTGCCGGCCGGCGCGCTGGGCGCGCTCGACATCCTCTCGGCCGCCCGGCTGGCCGGGCTCACGCAGGTCGACTACCTCTCGCACAAACCCGCGCGCGCCTGGAAGGGCACGCCGGCCGAGCAGCTCTGCGCACTCGACACGTTGACCGCACCCACCGTCTTCTACGAGGGCACGGCGCGCGAGGCCGCGCTGCGCTTCCCGCAGAACGCGAACGTGGCGGCCGCCGTGGCGCTGGCCGGCGCCGGTTTCGAGGCCACGCGCGTGCGGCTCATGGCCGACCCCGCGGACGAGGGCAACCGCCATGTGCTGCATGCCGAAGGCGCGTTCGGCCACTTCGACTTCAGCGTGACCGGCCGCGTGCTGCCGGACAATCCCAAGACTTCGATGCTGGCACCGGCCAGCCTGGCGCGCGCCATCCTGAACCGCAGCGCCGCCATCGCCCTCGCCTAGGAGACGCCAGATGCCCCGCCACGGTCCCCCGATCAACTTTCCGCAGTGGATCGCCGAGCACGCCGACCGGCTCAAGCCGCCCGTGGGCAACCAGCAGGTCTGGCAGGACGCCGACATCGTCGTGACCGTGGTCGGCGGCCCGAACCAGCGCACCGATTTCCACGACGACCCGCTCGAGGAGTTCTTCCACCAGTTCAGGGGCAACGCCAGCCTGCTGGTGCTGGACCGCGGCCGTTTCGAGCGCATCCACCTCAGGGAAGGCGACATCTTCCTGCTGCCCGCCCACGTGCGGCATTCGCCGCAGCGGCCCGAGCAAGGCAGCCTGTGCCTCGTGGTCGAGCGCGCGCGGCCTGCGGCTGTCGTCGACGGTTTCGAGTGGTATTGCGCCCCGTGCGCGACGCTGGTCCAGCGCACCGAGGTGCAGCTGCAAAGCATCGTGGCCGACCTGCCGCGCGTCTTCGACGCCTTCTACGGCAGCGATGCGGCGGCGCGCCGCTGCCCATCCTGCGGCGAGGTGCATCCCGGCCGCGATTGGCAGGCATGGCACGCCGCGGTGGCGGTCTGAACATGGCAAGCGAGTTGCGCATCGAGGTGGTGCGCCTGGCGCCCGGCGCCGACCTGCGCACTGCGCTGCAGCAATGGGCCGAGACCGCCGCGCAGGCCGCCGAACCCGTGCGCGCGGCCTGCGTGCTGTCGGCCGTGGGCAGTCTCACGCGGGCCATGCTGCGTTACGCCGACGCGCCGACCGGCACGCGCATCGACGGCCCGCTGGAGCTGCTGGGCCTGGCCGGCACGCTGGGCCCGGGCGGGCTGCACCTGCACGCTGCCGTGTCCGACGCCAAGGGCCAGGTGCTGGGCGGCCATGTGATGCCGGGCTGCAACGTGCACACCACCGCCGAGATCGTGCTGGGGCTGCTGCCGGCCCACCAGTTCGAGCGCGTGGCCGACCCGGCCACGGGGTATCTGGAATTGCTGGCGCTGCGGCGGTGAAGTCCGCGCGCCTGCCAGCTAGCTAGCGCTTGGTCGCGGGCCTGGGCGTGGCCGTCGCGGGCGCCTTGTCCCCTTCGCGCACCTTGACGCACGACACCGTGCCCACACCGCTCGGGTATTGCACGTTGCAAGCTTCGTTGCCATGGCAGACGGTGTTGGACGGCACGCTCACGGGCACGTAGAAGTAGCAGGCCACGCCGTCCTGCGCGTCCAGCAGCTTGACCACCCTGGTGCCGGGAAAGGGCCCCTGCCACTCGCCGACGATCGCCATCGGCGCCGAGGCAGCGGACGCCGGCGCAGCCGGCGCCGTCGACGCGGCAGGTGCCGGGGCCGGCATCTGCGCCAGGGCCGGCCAGCCCGTGCACGCGAGCATGAGCACCAGCAGCCCGCGGGTGCCACGCCGGCGTGGCACCGTGCACTGCGGCACGCTCACCGTGCCACCGTCTCCAGCCACTGCGACAGCTCGGCCGCCGCCGCGTCCGTGGCCTCGGCCAGCGCACGCACGCCGCCGGCCGCGTCGGCCGTGGGCGCAGGCCGCTGCACGACGACCTGGCGCTGGGCCAGCACCTTCTCGCCCGCCGGCAGGTTGTCGAGCACCGTGGCACGCAGCCGCACCAGGCCCGCGCTCTGCGCCGGCGCGGTGAAGATCTGGCTGAACTCCAGCAGCTCCACGCGCAGCACCAGCGGCTGGCGGCCGTCGTTGCGCAGCATGGCGGCGCCCTCGCCAGCGCTCACGACGGTGCGGCGCTGGCCCAGTTGCTCGCGCAGGCGCTGGCGCACAAGCTGCGCCGGCGGCATGCTCCAGCGCGCCTGCGCATAGGGTCGCAGCTGCTGCGCATCGGCATAGCCCAGCCGGTACAGCACGGCGGTGCCGGCCTCCAGCGGGCCTGCGGCCTCGACTTCGTCGATCGCCAGAGCCGCCAGCGGGGCCCGCCGGTCCATGGGCGCATCGGCGACCGGGCCGGGGCCGAAGTCGTATTGCGCAGGGCGCGTGGGCTTGTCGGGCAGCGCCGAACAGCCGGTCAGGGCCATCGCCAGCACGGTGGCCGACAACAGCGGGAAAAGCAAGGCGGTGCGGCCCATCATCTGGCTCCTGCGGCAGCGGGTGGAGCGAAGCCCGGTTCGCCGGGCCCCGGTGGAACGTTGCCGCTGCCGAAGATCAGCGACTGCGGGTTGTCGTTGATGCCGTTCACGGTGCGGCTCAACTGGCGCGCGGCGCGCGAGGCGTCCTCGCTCACGCGGTTCACGCGCGGCAGCGTGGCGGCGCCAAAGGTCTCGGCCACGCGCGACAGCGCGGCCGTGCCCTCGGCCAGGCGGTCCAGCGGACCGTCCTTCTGGTTCAGGCGGTCGGCGGTCTTGTCGATGTTGGTGGACATGCGTGCGATGTCGTCGGCCGCCGTGCGCACCGCCTGCAGGCTGCGCGTGAGCTCCTGCGTCACGGCCGGAACCTGGGCCAGCGCCGGGTCCACACGCTGGCGCAGCGTGCTGTCCATCTGCGCGATGAGCTGGTTGACGTTCTGCGCCGCCGCAGCGATGCGCTCGGTCGCCACGGCGGTGTTGTCGAGCACCGTGCCGAGCTTCTTCTGGTTCTGCTCGCCGAGCACCTGGTTGATGCTGTCCAGCGCCTGCTGCACCTTGGCGAGCAGCTCGGGGGCCTGGTCGGTCAGTTCGCCCAGACGCGAGTTCTTGAGCGGCAGCCGCGGCACGCCGCTCGCACCGGCCGGCATGGGCTGCGCCGGATCGCCGGAATCGTCCAGCTGCACAAACGCAAGGCCCGTGATGCCCTGGTAGCTCAATGTGGCGAAGGTGCTGGGCGACAGTGGCGTGGTGTCGTCCACCGTCAGGCGGATCACGATGTTGCCGGACACGTCGGGATCGAATCCGATGAAGGTGACCTTGCCCACCGAAACGCCCTTGTAGCGCACCGGCGCCTGCGGCTGCAGGCCGGTCACGGTGTCGCTGGTGGAGAGCTCGTAGGTGTGGCTGCTCCCGCTCTCGCGGCCGAGCCAGACGGCCAGCGCGACAAGCAGCGCGGTGACCACCAGCACGAACGTGCCGGCGGCCATGGCATGGGCTTTGTTTTCCACTCTCAGTCCTTTTCGGTGGGCGCAGGGGCTGCGACGATGTGTGTGATGGGTGTCATGGCGCGGCGGCCGCGTTCGCCCTGGAAGAATTCGCGCACGAAGGGATGCGCGTAGGCGGCCACTTCCTGCGGCGTGCCATGCACGAGCACGCGCTTCTCGGCCAGCACGAGCACACGGCTGGACAGGGCGAACAGCGTGTCCAGGTCGTGCGTGACCATCACCACGGTCAGATTCAGTTCGCGGTGCAGCGAGCGCAGCAACTCGACGAATTCGTCCGAGCCGTGCGGGTCCAGCCCGGCCGTGGGCTCGTCCAGCAGCAGCAGCGGCGGATCCATGGCCAGCGCGCGCGCCAGCGCCACGCGCTTCACCATGCCGCCCGACAGGTCGGAGGGCATCTTGCCTGCATGCTGCGGCCCGAGGCCGACCATCTGCAGCTTGACGAGCGCCGTGTCGTAGACGAGGTCGTCGGGCAGGCGGCGCAACTCGCGCAGCGGAAACGCGATGTTGTCGAGCACGCTGAATGCCGAAAACAGCGCACCCTGCTGGAACAGCATGCCGACGCGGCTGGCGGCGCCCCGCCGGCCGAGCTGCGCGGCCGGCTCGCCCAGCACCGTGACTTCGCCACGGTAGGGTTTCTCCAGCCCCAGCATCTGGCGCAGCAGCACGGTCTTGCCGGTGCCCGAGCCTCCGACGAGCGAGACGACTTCGCCGGCCCGGATGGACAGTTCCAGGTCCTTGTGGATCACGACCTGGTTGCGCCCTTCGCCGAAGGCCGTCCACAGCCCCTGGATGGCGACGACCTCTTCGTCCACGTTCCCGTTCATATGCCGATACTGCGGAAGGCGACCGCGAACAATGCATCGACCAGGATGACGGCCGTGATCGCCGACACCACGGACGACGTCGTGCCCTGGCCGAGGCTCTCGGTGTTGGGTTTGACGCGCAGGCCGTAGTGGCAGCCGATCAGCGCGATCAGGATGCCGAACACGGCGGACTTGCCGATCGCCAGGCTGAGGTTGGCGGCGCTGACCGCATCGGGCAGCGCGCCCAGGAAGTAGGCCGGCGTGATGCCCAGCGCCAGATCGGCCGCGAGCATGCCGCCGGCCAGCCCCGCCAGCGTGGTCCAGGTGGCGATCAGGGGCATGGCGATGGCCAGCGCAATGGCGCGCGGCATCACCAGCCGAAAGCCGTGGGCGATGCCCATCACGCGCATGGCGTCGAGCTCCTCGGTCACGCGCATCACGCCGATCTGCGCCGTGATCGCCGAGCCCGATCGACCGGCCACCAGAATGGCGGCCAGCATGGGTCCGAGCTCGCGCACCAGCGAAACGCCCAGGATGTTGACGATGAAGGACTCGGCCCCGAACTGGCGCAGCTGCAGCGCCGTCAGGTAGGCCAGCACCACGCCGATCAGCGCGCCGACCAGCGCGGTGATGGGCAGGGCCATGGCGCCCATCTGGAAGAGATGGCCCGAAATGTCGCGCCAGGGCCCGTACTGCGGCCGGCGCACGAAACGCAGGCTGTCCAGTGCCAGCTGGCCGATCAGGCGCACGCCGCTCCTGATCTGGCCCAGCCGGCGCAGCACGCTGGCGCCCAGGGCGTCGAACGACTGCGCGAAGCCTCCGCCGGTGTCTGGCTCGCGCGTGCAACTGAACTCGGCCACGCGCTCGAGCATGCTGCGCTGCTCGGGCAGCAGCGCCACGTGCGCGGGCCATTGCCGGCCCCAGTGGTTCCAGAGCAGTTGGGCGCCGAGATGGTCCAGCCGTTCGACCTGCTGCAGGTCCCAGCCCGCATTCGCCGGCTGTGCGGCGAGCATGCGACGCGTCTGCTGCAGTTGCTGGCCGCTGGCCAGATCGGTCGCCGTCCAGCGGCCCATCAGGATGGCCGTGCCGCTGTCGCCCTGCCCTGAGGCGTCGATGCGTGGAAGAGAAGACGTGGATGCTGCGTCCATGCAGACGGAATGGGCGGTATGGGGCCAATCAGAGAAGCAGGCATCGTACCAAGCCCCACTCCGCTGCCGCCGTAGGACCGCGGCGACAAACGCTTACAGGTTTCGCCGGTACTGGATGAAGCCGGCGTTGTGTGCCAAGCGGTCGTACAGCAGGCGGCCCGCGGCATTGCTTTCGTGCGTGAGCCACCACACGCGGCTGGCGCCCTGGGCGGCCGCGTGGGCGTACACCGCCTCGATCAGCGCCCGTCCAACGCCGCGCCCGCGCGCGGCCGGCACCGTGAACAGGTCCTGCAGGTAGCAATAGGCGCCCTCGGTCCATGTCGAGCGGTGCAAGATGCAGTGCACGATGCCCAGCAACTGCCCCTCGGCGCCGAAGGCCCCGATGGCGTGCATGGGTTCTCCCGGGTCCAGCAGGCGCTGCCAGGTCAGCGCGTCCTGTGCCTCGCCCAGGTCGACCTGGTAGAAGCGCTGGTAGGCCTGCCACAGCGGCAGCCAGGCGGCATGGTCGGCGGCCGTGAGGGGACGCAGCTGCACATCGGTGCGGGTGGCGCCGCTGTGTGCAGCGCGCAGCGCGGCCAGGCCCTGGCGCTGGTGGCCGCCGGCGTCGAAATTGGCCGGTGCCAGCCAGGCCTCGAAGGCCGCGCGCAGGGCGGGCCAGTCGCCGTCGATCACGGAGAACCAGGCGGTGTCGCGGTTGCGGCCCTTGGTCACGATGGCCTGGCGGAACACGCCTTCGAACGTGAAGCCCAGCCGCAGCGCGGCGCGGCGCGACGGCGCATTGAGGCTGTCGCACTTCCACTCGTAGCGCCGGTATCCCAGGTCGTCGAAGACATGGCGCATGAGCAGGTATTGCGCCTCGGTGGACACGGGCGTGCGCTGCAGGTGCGGCGAGAACATCACGTGCCCCACCTCAACCACGCCGTTGGCCGCGTCGATGCGCATGAGCGCCAGCGTGCCCACGGCCCGTCCGCTGGCTGTGTCGACCACGGCGAAATGCAGCGGGTCGTCGCTGGCGGCCATGGCTTGGGCGTGGCGCCGGTAGGCTGCCGCATCGCCGAAGGGCTCGCTCGCCATGTACGTCCAGTCGCGCCCGTCCGCCGCGTCGGCATAGGCGGCATGCAGCGCCGCTGCGTGGCGCTCCGCGTCCAGCGGCTCGAGCCGGCACAACTGGCCCATGAGCGTGGTGCGTTGCGGCCGCGGACGCGGCGTCCAGTCCGGCACCGCGACGCCGATGGGTTGGTCGAAGGCATTGGCATGCTGGCTCATGTCGGCTCCTGGGTCATGGAGGTTCCTCGGTGTGGGCTGCGGCGGCGCAGGCTGTGCGCCGGTCCGCTGCAAGGATCCCATCGCGCCATTGTCGACGCGGCGAAGCCGCGTGCGCCTGCATACAATCCGCGACCACCCCCCCTCCTGCCCGAGGTCCATGGACTCCACGACGGCCCGCCAGCGCTTTCACGACGAACTGCTCGCCCGGCACCTGAAGACCATCTTCGGCGACGTCGAGGCCAGCGCCTTGGCGCACCTGGGCCGCCATCTGCGCTGGGTCGAGATCGCCGGCGGCGAAACCCTCATGCACCAGGGCGAAGAGGGCGACTCCATGTACCTCATCGTCAGCGGCCGGTTGCGCGCCTATGTGCGCGGGGCCGACGGCAGCGAGCGCATGGTCGGCGAGATGGCGCGCGGCCAGACCGTGGGCGAGATGAGCCTGTACACCGGCGAGCCCCGCGCGGCCACCGTGGTCGCGGTGCGCGACTCGGTCCTGGTGCGGCTGGCCAAGTCCGAGTTCGTGTCGCTGCTGGAGAGCAGCGCCCAGGTGTCGATCGCGCTCACCCGCCAGATCGTGCAGCGCCTCAAGGGCGACCAGCGCCAGCAGACCCACGAACGACCGGTGGCGATCAGCCTGGTGCCCATCACCGGCGGCGTGGACGCCGCGACCTTCGCCACCGACCTGGCGCGCCAGATCGGTGAGCGGCTGGAACAGACCCAGGGCCACGGGCGTGTGCGCATCGTCGACGCGGCGCAGGTCGGCCAGGCCCTGGCCGACGCCGGCGTGTCGCTCGAAGACGCCGACCCCGAGGCCCGGGCCGATGCCAGCCGCCGCGTGGCGCTGCTGCTCGACGAGATCGAGGCCACGCACGATGCCGTGCTGCTGCTGGCCGACGCCGGCCCCACCGCCTGGACGCAGCGCTGCTGCCGCCATTGCGACGAGCTGCTGCTGTTGGCCGATGCGGCGCAGCCGGTGGCGCTGCACCCGGTGGAGCAGCAGTTCCTCATGCACCGGCCGCCACGCACCGAGGTGGCCGAGCTGCTGCTGCTGCTGCACCCCGCCGACCGCCGTTCGCCCCAGGGCACGGCAGCCTGGCTTGCGCGCCGGCCGCTGGCGGGCCATGTGCACCTGCGGCCCGAACTCGGGCGCGACATGGCGCGCATGGCGCGGCTGCTCACGCGCACCGGCGTCGGCCTGGTGCTGGCCGGCGGCGGGGCGCGCGGCTTCGCCCACCTGGGCGTGTACCGCGTGCTGCGCGAGGCGGGTGTCGACGTCGACTGGGTCGGCGGCACCAGCATCGGTGCCGTGATGGCCGCCTACGTGGCCTCCGACCAGAGCCTGGACACGGTGATGGCCAACGCGCGCAGCGCCTTCGCCGTGAACCCCACGGGCGATATGAACCTGTTCCCGCTGCTCTCGCTGTTCAAGGGCGTGCGGCTGCGCGGCGTGCTGCGCACCGCGGTGCGGGCGCTGGTGGGCTTCGATGCCGACATCGAGGACCTCTGGAAGAACTACCACTGCGTGGCCACCAACTACTCGCGCGCCTGCGAGCAACGCATCGCGCACGGCGACCTGGTGCAGGCGCTGCTGGCCAGCATCTCGATCCCGGGCGCATTGCCGCCCGTGGTGCGCGACGGCGAGCTGCTGTGCGACGGCGGCACCTTCAACAACTTCCCGGTCGACCAGATGCGCCGCATGCGCGGCGTGGGCCATGTGATCGGCGTGAACCTGAACACGCGCGGACCCACCCAGGTGCCGGCCGGCGAGATGCCGGGCAACATCAGCCTGTGGCGCGACCGGCTGCGCCCGCCGGCCCAGCGGCGCTACCGCCTGCCTTCGCTGCCGAGCTACCTCATGACGGTGACCGGCTTGTACAGCCAGTCGCGCCAGACCCAGGCCCAGCAGGGCTGCGACCTGTACTTCCACCCGGCGCTGGAACGCGTGGGCATGCTGCAGTGGAAGAGCATCGACCAGATCGTGGCGCGCGGCTACACGCACGGCAGGACAGTGGCGGCGGCGGTCGATGCGCGCCAGCGCCTGCTGCTGGGGATGGCCTCAGCGCCGGTGGCCCAGGGCCAGGATGGACAGGCCGGACAGCACGAAGGTGGCACCGGCGCCGATGTTGAGCCAGGCCGTGGCGCGCGGCCGGTGTGACAGCCAGCCCGACAGCCGCGCCGCCGACGCCCCCAGCAGCGAGAAGATCCCGGCGGTCATCAACGAGAAGATGGCACCGTAGACCAGCATCTGGAGCGGCACCGGGCCACGCTCTGCGCTCACAAACTGCGGAATGAAGGCCAGCACGAACAGGCCCGGCTTGGGGTTCAGCACATTGGACAGCAGCCCCGTGGAGAAGACGCGCGGCAGGCTCTGGCGCGCCGCCGGCGCGAACGAGATCAGGTTGCGCGCACGCAGTGCCTTCACGCCCAGCCACAGCAGGTAGCCGGCGCCGGCGATCTTGACGGCCCAGAACGCCAGCGGCGAGGCCTGCAGCACCAGCGTGAGCCCCAGCGTGGCGGCCAGCGTATGGACCATGATGCCGAGCCCGGCACCGACCGAGGAGGCCACCGCCGCGGCCCGGCCCTGGCCGAGGCCGCGGCTCAGCGCGAGGATGTTGTCGGGGCCCGGCGCCAGTACCACCAGCAGGGTGGCCAGCAGGTAGGTGATCAGGATGTCGGTGGGGAACACGGGCAGGGTCTCCTTCAGGGTTTCTTGCGCCGCAAATCCTGCAGGCGTTGCTGCAGCCAGGCCCGGCTGTTGACCGGTTCGGCGCCCGCGCAGCGCACGCGGTAAGGCTGGCCACTCATGCTGCTTTCGGCGGCCGCCAGGCCGATGAAGTCGTCCGTGCTGCGGATGGCGTCGCGGCCTTCCAGGTAGTCGCGCTTCTTCTGCAGGTGCGCCACGGCCTCGGCCGCCGGATGCCAGCGGCCGTTGCGCTGGAACTCGCAGTCCGAGGACTGCAGGCCGGCCAGCAGGGCGTCGATCTCGGCCTGCACGGGCGCGGGCGGCGGCGCGGCCTGGGCCCAGGCACAGCAGCACCACAGCAAGGCGGCCAGGCGATGCATCTCAAGCCCTCGCCAGCGCATACAGACGCAGCGACCGGTCGCCGACCGGCACCATGCCCTGAAAACCGAAACCCAGCACGCCCAGCAGCTTGGTCGAGCGCAGGTTGGTCGGGGCCGTGATGGCCAGCAGCCGCGGCAGCCGCAGGACCTCGAAGGCATGCCAGAGCACGGCCTGCGCGGCCTCGCGCGCGTAGCCCAGGCCCTCGTGCTGCTGCAGCAGCGCGAAGCCGATGTCGGGCGCCGGTAGCGCCTCGCGCTGCACCAGGCCGCACAGGCCCAGCGGGGCGCCGTCGCCCCGGCGCTGCACCAGGTACATGCCGAAACCATGCACGGCGTAGGGCGCCAGGATGTGGGCAGCGATGTGGGTCCGCGCATCCTGCAGCGTGCGCACCTCGCGGTCGCCGATGTGGGCCAGCCAGGTCGGCTCGTTGAGCAGCCGCAGGTAGAACGGCGCGTCGTCCAGCACCAGCTGGCGCAGTGCCAGGCGCGCGGTCTCGGCAATGTTCACACCAGCTCCTGAATGCGCGCCGTCGCCTCGCTGCCGTCCACCAGCAACTCGGCCGCCGCGATCGGCAGCGTGAAGCGGCGCGGCCCGCAGCTGCCCGGATTCACGTAGAGCACGCCGTCCTCTCGCACGATGCGCGGCTTGTGCGAATGGCCCGTGACGACGACCTGCACGCCAGCCGCCGGCTCCAGCCGCCATCGCGCAAGGTCGTGCAGCACGCACACACGCAAGCCGCCGATGTCGGTCACGCAGGTCTCGGGCAGGCGCTCGGCCCAGGGACCGAAGTCGTTGTTGCCGCGCACGGCCGTCAGCGGCGCGATGGCGGCCAGCTGTTCGAGGATGGCGGGGTCGCAGATGTCGCCGGCGTGCACGATGTGGTCGCTGCCGCGCAGGAAGGCCAGCGCCTCGGGCCGCAGCAGGCCGTGGGTGTCGGAGAGCAGGCCGATTCGGAACATCGGCGCAGTATGCAGTAACGCCGGCTGCAAGCCACGGGCGCATGCCCTGCCCCGTGCCCTCAGACCGGCCGGCATGCCAGCAGCGCCCGGACACCCGCGGCCGACAGCAGCGCCCCGCCGCCCAGGCGCAGGCGCCGCTGCGCGCGGGGCGAGGCCGGCAGCAGGCGCGCCGCGCCCGCGAACACGGCGTAGAGCGTGGCATTCAGCGTGGCCAGCGCGACGAAGGTGCTTCCCAGCACCCACAGCTGCGGTGCCACGGCGGCGTGCGGGTCCAGGAACTGCGGCAGGAAGGCCACGAAGAACACGATGCACTTGGGCTTCAGCGCCCGTCACCAGCCAGGTGTTGGCGAACAGACGCCAGCGCGACTGCGGCACGGCCAGCGCCGTGGCCGACACGCCCGCGCGCAGCAGCTTGCGGCCCAGGTAGAGCAGGTACAGCCGCCTGCCAGCTTGACCGCCGTGAACCAGAAGGCCGAAGCCGTCAACGGCGTGCCCAGGCCCAGCAGCGAGACGACCAGGGCCGCGGAATCGCCGAGCGCCACGGCCGCCACCAGCGGCACATTGGCAAGGCGGCCATGCGCGACCGACCAGCTGATCACGGTCAGGATGGTGGGGCCGGGAATGACCAGCAGCACCGCGGAAGCGGCGACGAAGGCGAGCCAGAGTTCGAGCGACATGGTGGGTGCGGCGTGCGGATCGAGGCCGCGAGCTCATGCGCAGTCCGGCGCCGATGCCATCCCGGCTGCGGCGCGGCGAGGAGCGTGGGCGGCAGACATCCGGCCCCGCGCCAGGGCGAGTGGCTGTTCCGGCCCAAGCGCCGGTGAGGCCGTGTGGCCTGCCACACAACGAGCCGGCAACGAAGGATGGCGCCGCCAATCGCCCCGGCCCGGAGGGTGCGGCCTGCAGGGCCAGATCTCTGCCGCCCACGCTCCTAGGCCCCGGACTGCTGCTGCGCGGCCACCTGTTCGCGCAGCCGCTCCTCCTGCGCGCGCAGCTCGGGCGTCAGCAGCCCGCCGAAATCGTCGGCATCGAAGACCTGCCGGATCTCGAGTTCGGAATCGCCCGGCATGGGGTTGGGGCAGCGCTTGGCCCAGGCGATGGCCTCCTGCAGCGAGGCGCACTTCCAGAGCCAGAAGCCGGCGACAAGCTCCTTGGTCTCGGCGAACGGCCCGTCGACCACGGTGCGTGCCGGGCCCGAGAAACGCACGCGCGCACCGCGCGCACTCGGGTGCAGGCCCTCGCCGGCCTGCATCACGCCGGCCTGGACAAGCTCCTCGTTGTAGCGGCCCATCGCGGCCAGCAGTTCCGCGCTGGGCATGGCGCCCGCTTCGCTGTCGGCCGTGGCCTTGACGATGACCATGAATCGCATGTCGATCTCCTTGTGAGGGTGGAACCAGGTGTCTTGTCCCTGCACGACGCACGAGGGCACCCGGTTTCGACATGGGCCGAACTGGCTGGATTTCCCCGCCCATTTCCGTCCCTGCCGCCGCGTAGGCCCAACTATCCTCGGCGCATGCGCACCGGCAACATCTCCGTCGACGGCGTGCTCGCGCAGGCCCAGGCCAAGCTCGCCAGCAGCGCGCAGCAGAGCAGTTCCACCGCCCAGTCCGCCGACACCGAGGCGCTGGGCAAGATTTCGCCGGTGCTGGCGCAGGTGCAGGAACGCATCGCCGCGCAGGCGCAGACCGTCACGGCCTCGCTCTCGGCGCTGGGCAGCTTCAAGTCCGGCCTGGTCGACCTGGGGACGGCGGCCAAGGGGCTGGGCGCGCTGTCGTCGTCCAGCACGCCCGAGGCGATCCAGGCGGCACTGACCAAGCTGGTCGCCGCCTACAACGCCACGCGCAAGGCCGGCGCGGCCGTGGGCAGCGACGCGGGCGTCAGCCGCACCGAGCGCGCACTGGACAACGCCGTCGATGCGCTCGACACGCCGCGCGGCAACCTGGCCAGGCTGGGCATCAGCCGCCAGGCGGACGGCCAGCTGGCGCTGGACAGCAGTGCGCTGGGCAAGGCCGTGTCCGGCGGAGCGGCCAGCGTGGTCGATGCCTTGTCGAAGCTAGGCAACAGCCTGTCCGGCAGCAGCACTCAGGCGCTGGCCGACGACGGCCGCCTGAGCGACGACCTGGCCCGCCTGGACAAGCGCGCGCAGGCGCTGAAGGACCAGCAGGTCGCCGTGCTGAGCACGGCGAACAAGCTCTCCGCCGTCAGCAGCGCCGGCAGCAGCCTGAGCGCCATGGCGCTGGCGGCCTACCGCAGCGCGGGTTGAAGCGTCAGCGCGCGTTGCCGGGCACCTGCCCGTACAGCGGCGAGCGCGGACCGGGCAGCACGCCGTCCAGCCGGGGCGCGCCGAGCAGGCGCTGGCCGGCGATGCCGGCGTAGTTGTACGCCGCATCCGTGCTGGTGTTGACGATCTGGTGCACGATGGCCGTGACCAGCATGCCGATGATCCCGCCCTGCGACTGCTGCTGCTCGGCCGACGAGGCCGTGGCCTTGCCCGCCCAGAGCTGCGTGCCCGTGCGCAGGTCGACGATGCGGGCCTCGGCCGTCACGCGCGTGTCGCTGGCCAGAACCTGGTAGCTGGTGCCGTACTGCGTGATCCGGAGGTAGACGGCGGCGTCGGCACCGAAGAACTCGCGCAGCTTGGCCGGAGGAATCGCCTGCGCGTCCTGGGCGGTCTGCACGCCGTTCTGGTGGAAGGTTTCGTCCACCAGCGCGACCGGCAGCACGTAGTAGCCAGCCTCGGCCAGCGGCAGCGTGGTGTGCGACCACAGGCCCGCAGTGGCCTTGACCTCGGGCGAATCGTTGAGCGGTGGCAGCACCAGCAGCGTGGCCGGCTTGGCTTGCTGGAAGGCGCTGTAGTCGTAAGGCGCGCGCTGGGTGGCGCAGCCGGTCAGCAGCAGCGCGCCGACGGCGGCCAGGCTGGCAAGGCGGAAGGTCATGAAGGGTTACCAGGTGCAGTCTGGGCAGCGGCGCCGCCATCCAGCCGCTTGAGCAGCTGGTCCATGTAAGGTGCGGACTCGGGGAAGGCCACCTTCTCGGCCTGCCAGCTGGCGCGCGCCTGGTCGGCCGCGCCGACCGACAGCTGCAGCATCCCCAGGTGCGCGCGGAAGCCCGGCGGGAGCGCAGCGCCCGCGGCACGCGCCTTTTCGGCGTGGGCCTGCATGGCCAGGATCTGCGCGTTGGCGTCGGCACCCGAGCGCTGCAGCACCTCGTACTGCTGACGCGGGAAGCCTTCCCACGAATACAGCGGCTTGTTCGGCGCCGCGCAGGCCGTGAGCAGCAGCGCGCCGGCCAGGGGCATGGCGCGCGCGAGGGAGGTCGGGAAGCTCACTTGCGCTCCTGGCCCCAGCGGCCGCCATCGCGGCCGGCCACCAAGGCGTCCACGGCCTCGCGCATGGCCAGGTCCAGAACCTTGCCGTTCAACGTGGCGTCGTAGCCGGCCGTGCCGCCGAAGCCCAGCACCTCGCGGTTGGACAGTGCGTACTCGCCGGCGCCGCCAGCCGAGAACACCACCTCCGACGTCAGCGTGTTGACGACGTTGAGCGTGATCTTGGCGTAGGCCACCTGCTCCTTGCCGCGGCCCAGGATGCCGAACAGCTGGCGGTCGCCCACGTCCTTGCGGCCGAACTCGGTGATGTCGCCCGTCACCACGTAGGAGGCGCCACGCAACTGCTGCGCCTGGCCCTGCAGCTTGGCCTCCTGAGCGGCTTCGGCCATGTTGTCGCGGTCCAGCACCGAGAAGCGCTGGGACTGCTGCAGGTGCGCCACCAGCGTGGTCTTGGCCTGGCTGCCCAGCCGGTCAACGCCGTCGGAGAACACGCCACGCATGAAGCTGGAGCGGTTGTCGAACTTGCCGACCGCGATGGGCAGGCGCGTGCCGCTGTACGGCGTGGCGGCAGCAGCCACCTGCTGCACGGCGACCGTGCGCGAACTTTCGGTGGCGCAGCCCGCGAGGATCAAAGTGGCCAATGCGGCCAGGGAGACGGCCAGACGTCGTTGCATAGCATTCACTCCGTTTCAGGGAAAAGACGTGCGGCCCGAGCGGCCGGGCGCGGATTGTAGACACCGGTTCTTCATCGCATCCACGGATGCAACCGGGCAAATTCACAACTTTGCCCGCAGAAGCGAGTCAATCGACCAGGGCAATGCGCCTGCGGATGCGCTGTGCCGCGTCCGCATCGCCGGCGGCCTGCGCACCGCGCAGCTGTGCACCCAACCAGGCCAGCAGCGGCCGGCGCCAGCCTTGGTCCGACGCGGCCTGCACGGCGGCATCCACATCGCCCGGCGTCGCCCGGCCCTGGCGCAGCAGCACTGCCGACGCCAGCAGCCGCGCCAGCGGATCGGACAGCGCCCCTGACAGCGGCCCGCCGGCGGCCACGCCCTGGTGTTGCGCAGGCAGCAGCGCGCGCTGGGCCGATGACGCCTTGCCGTAGAGGTAGGCGGCGTAGGCCTGCTCCGCCGGCCCGGCATCCTGGGCCAGGGCCATGTAGGCCGGGCATCCGTCCAGGTCCAGGCTGGCCACACGCGCGGCGCAGAGCACCAGTTCGGCCCTGGCCAGCAGGGCCGGCTGGCCGGTGCGCGCGATCTCGCTGCGCACGCGCGCCATCTCGGCCTCGGCCACGCGCGTCTCGCCGTCCAAGGTGGCGGCCACGGCGGCCTGCAAGGCACGGTGGGCCTGGCCCTGCCAGTCGGGTACGGGCGGGCGGGACGCGCACCCCGCCAGCAGCAGCGTGGCCAGCAAGACCGCCCTCATGGCAGCCGGATTTCCGTGTCGCGCGCGAACGGCCATTGCCGGTTGATGTCGCCCAGCAGCGCGTCCACCCGGCGCAGGCTGCGTTCGACCTCGGCGCGCAGCGGCGCGAGGTCGGCCGTGGCCACGCGCGCATTCGCGCCCACGGCCTGGGCCTCCACCAGCACGGCGTCGAGCCTGGCCAGGCTGGCGCGGGCATCGGTCAGCAAGGTGGTGACCTGGCGCAGCGTGGCCTGCGCGTCGTCGGCCACGCCCTTCTCGCCGAACAGGCGCCGGTCGGCGTTGCCCACGAGGCGGTCGGTGCGGCCCAGCAGGGCATTGGCGCGGTCCAGCGCGGTGACCAGCTTCCTGGCGTTGTCCTCGCCGCCCAATGCGGCGCCGAGCACGCCGTAGCGGCCGTTCAGCCCTGCGCTGAGGTCCCGCAGGTTGGCCAGGCTGGCGTCGACATGGCCGCCCTCCTGCGTCAGCCGCTCCAGGTTGCCCACCAGCCCCTGCATGGTGGCCACCAGGCGCGGGATCTCGGCGCTCACGTCGCCGCGCAGCACCGGGCGCTCGGCCCCCGGCGGCAACGGCGGATCGCCCAGCACTCCCGTGAAAGCACGCAGCCGGGCCTCGCCGACCAGCCCGCGCTCCAGCGTGTAGATGCTGGTGCTGCGCAGCCAGCCGACGTCCTTGGTCGCCACGGCCACGACGATGCGCACCTTGGCATCGTCGGCCAGCTCGATGCGGCGCACGCGGCCCACCGGAAAGCCGGCGAAGGTCAGGTCCATGCCCACGCTCACGCCTTCGGAGTCGTCGGCCAGCAGGCGCAGCTCCTGCGTCTGCTCGAAGACGCCGCGCGCATAGAGCAGATAGGCCACGCTGCCGCACAGCAGCACCAGCACCAGGGCCAGCAGCACGCCGGCCTTGAAGCCCACGTTGCGAGGCGGCGGCGGGGCCTGCGGGTCGTCCATGCTCACAGGAACCTGAGGGCGAGCGCCGCCGCCTGCACCACCACGAGCAGGACCAGCACGCGCCGCGTGCCGCTGCGCGCCGCGAAGCCGCCGGCACGGCGCTCGGTGGGTGGCTCCTGCAGCGCGCTGGCCAGCGGCACCACGGAAACCGTGAGCGCGAACAGCGCAGTCTTGAGCCCCAGCGCCAGGGTCACGGCCGGATCGAACACGCGGCCCACCATGCGCGTGTAGGCCTCGAACCCCCAGGGCGTGAAGCCGTAGGCCACGGTGTAGG